>JAJDNB010000146.1 GCA_022340905.1 Deltaproteobacteria bacterium
AGAGTGCCGAGTAATTCACGATGCTTTTTTTGTTTTTTCTGCTGCGGTCGAATGAGCAAGAAATAGAAAATGGCAAACATCAACAGCAGCGGCACCAAAGCGGCGAAACCGCCTCCCCCCTGGCCGCCACCGGTTCCTCCAGTACCCATGGCATATGCCACGCCCATCCAATTCATAGAATGCCTCCTCGTGCTTAAAGGGAAGCAGATGTGACTTGGAGGCAGGGTTTTTCCTAGACCAACCCGTTTCCAATCCTAGCTCCCGTTGTGCACTTGTCGCAGTTGATAAAAGTTAGCCCTAAACTTTTCGAATGTGCCGGCCGCAATCGCTCGTCGCATTTGACGCATTAACTCTAAAAAATACCACACATTGTGGATGGTATTCAGCCGATATGCCAAAATTTCTCTGGCAATAAAGAGATGACGCAAATATGCTCTACTATAGTGTCTGCAAGTATAGCAAGTGCAGAGATCATCAATAGGCATGTCCTCATCCCGATGCTGGCTATTTTTGATAACTATACGCCCGCGGTTAGTGAAAAGCATGCCATTGCGAGCATTGCGAGTAGGCAAAACGCAATCGAACATGTCCGCTCCCAGTCCAACCAAATCCACCAGGTCTTCTGGGGTTCCAACACCCATTACGTATCGCGGTTTATCTTCTGGCAGCTGCGGCAGGCAAGCAGCCGTGACCTCCAGCATCGCCTCTTTAGGCTCCCCGACGCTCAGCCCCCCAAGAGCGTAACCTGGAAAATCCATCTCCACTAAATTGTCGATGCAGTAACGCCGGAGTTCAGTAGACATGCCTCCTTGGACGACTGCAAAAAGAGCCTTATCCTCACTGGTCACCGCCTCCTGACACCGTTTGGCCCAGCTCAGGGTGCGTTGCGTAGACCTTCGCAAGTATTCCTGTTCTGCAGGATAGGGACTGCACTCATCTAAACACATCATAATGTCGGCTCCAAGAGCCTCCTGAATCTGCACCGCCCCTTCCGGTGTGAGAAAGTGACGAGAACCGTCCAGATGTGACTGGAAAGCCACCCCTTCCTCACGTATCTCCCTGGTAGGCGCCAGGCTGAAAACTTGATAACCACCGCTGTCCGTGAGCAGAGGGCCATGCCAGTGCATAAATCTGTGCAGCCCTCCGAAGCCCTCTATCACATCCACCCCAGGACGCAACCAGAGATGGTAGGTATTGGCCAGAACAATCGTTGCACCAAGAGAGAGCAAATCCTCAGAAGTAAGTCCTTTTACCGTACCCAGAGTTCCCACCGGCATGAAAACCGGTGTAGGCACGACACCATGAGCCGTCCGTATCTCCCCCAAGCGGGCGCCGATTGTATCTTTTTTCCAGAGGTAAAACTCCACAATAGCTGTTACTCGATGAACATAGCACTGCCGTAACTGTAAAACTGGTATCGCATCCTGACGGCCTCATCATATGCTCTAAACAAAAGATCCCGTCCGGCCCAAGCGGCAACAAGCAGAATCAAGCTAGATCCGGGCAGATGAAAATTGGTGAGGAGTCTGTCGATTACTCGAAAGCGGTACCCGGGGTAAATCAGTAGGTTGCACCAGCCGCTGCTTTCTGTTACCCGCCCATCCCTGGCTGAAAACTCCAAAGCACGCACTGTGGTAGTACCGACTGCCATCACCCTCTTGCCCTTCTCCTTAGCATGGTTAATAGCGGCGGCGGTTTCTGCCGGAATTTCGAAGAACTCCTCTTGAAGCTTGTGCTGGCGAATATCCGCTACCCGAATAGGCTGAAAAGTACCAAAACCCACATGCAGCGTTAAGGTGACAATGATTACTCCCTTTTTCCTTAAACGGTTGAGCAAATCATGGCTGAAATGCAGCCCTGCCGTTGGTGCAGCCACCGCACCAGGCTTTGCAGCATAAACAGTCTGGTAGGAACAAGAATCATCAACCTTCGATGCTCTGCCGTTTCTTTTTATATAGGGCGGCAGGGGAACGGATCCTGCACACTCAAGGATCTCCAACAGGGGGCGATCATCCAAAAACTTCACCCGTGTTTGCCCCTCCACCACCTTTTCACTAACTTTCCCCTGCAGCCCATTGGCAAAAGCGAGGATTGACTCCTCCTTTAGCGGCTTACTGGACTTGATCAAACAACGGTAGGGCTCTCGATCCGTGGCCGGATTTAGCACCAAGAGCTCGACACGCCCACCAGAATCTTTGTTTCCCGTTAGTCGAGCCGGTACAACCCGAGTGTCATTAAGCACGAGAACATCGCCCGCTTCCAGGTAATCTCCTAAGCAGTCAATGTTTGTATGAACGATACTACCTTTCTTCCGATTGAGAGCCAACATCCGGGATTTATCCCGTTTGCGGGCCGGTACTTGGGCGATAAGTTCTTTTGGCAGCTTATATTGATAATCTTCCAGGCAATACATTGGCCTAATACCACAGAGATGCGACTGACGAGCCAGGCAAGCTAAGCACAGTTGCAGATTGAAGTCAACTGCTGTCCGTCAGAAAAAATTACTTTTCTGGCCCAAATAAACAAGCGCCATACCAAGACACATGGCTAGAAAACCAAAGGTCCGCAATTGGCTTGCTGGTATCGAGATGACTTTTATCAACCAAGCTTTTATCTTCTCGGGGAAAGCAAAGTAAGGCAGACCTTCAATAATCAGAATCATACCCACGACACTGAGAAAAAATTTCATCGTATATCCTATTGAGTGCTTAAAAGGGCAAGCATGCAGCAAAAACTCAAAATTTTTGCGACGGACCATACCATACGGATAATCCCATTTGGAGTAATGGAGCAAAAGTAATTTCGGATTTCAGATTTCGGATTAAAAAGACACATTGCAAACCAGAAACTCAAGTTGAAGTCCACAATCCCCATTCCCCGTTCCCAAATCCGCAATCGAGGTGCTCCAATACTCCAACACTACATTTCTTTCCTCATGCCCAAATCCGTCCATAGATCAAAAAACCCGCGCCTAACCATTGACAATCTTAAAAGATTTGATTGTAAGTCGCGCCCTCGTCCCATGTCAAGATAGTTGGCTTCAAGGTCCAAGGCTTTCCAGCCGGAATGGTGGAAAGATGGAATGCTGGGGAAAAAATTATAGAAAAATTTTAGGCAGAATTATTGGAAATGGATCATAGAATTCTCACCTAAGCCAGTACCCATTGTTCTACTTTTTCCATGGTTCCATCATTCCAGGACCTGATAATCTCTGATCCCCAACCGCTGAGCCTTTACCTTAAGCCTTGAACCTTTTGCCTTGCACCGCTTAGTACTTGAATAAGGCCGGAAAATGGGCTAGGTTTGGGCGCACGCAAAGAATGAGTGCGGAATTGGCCGTTCAAGACAAGAAGTCAGGAGCGAGAATTCAGGACCTAGGGGGGAAACCAGAGGAATAGTGGAAGATTGGAATAATGGGGTTAAAAGCAAAAAACGTTTTCATTATAATCCGCTCCGGAGCACAGTATGTTCGTATAAACCCATTATTCCAACATTCCATCATTCCATGGTTCCAAAATGATTTTTAGGTTGCATCTTGAGCTTCCCCATTGGAGTAAACATGGTCGGCAGCACTATTGAAATCGATTTAGCAGCCCTCCGTTACAATTTCTCAAAGGTAAGAGAGCTGGTAGGACAATCCACGGCAGTCTTGGGTGTGGTCAAATCGGATGCCTACGGTCATGGAATGCTGCCGGTGGCACGAGAACTCGAGAGCCTGGGTGTGGAATACCTTGGGGTCAGTACCTGTCGTGAGGCTGCGGCCCTTCGTCAAGGGGGAATAACATCTCCTATTCTTCTCCTACTTGGAATTGAAGCAGATGAGATTACCCCTGTAATCAAATATAGCTTGACTCCGGCAATCTTTCGAAGTGATGTGGCCAAGGCGATTTCTGCTGCAGCTCTGGCTGCGGATGCCAGAATACCTGTTCATTTCAAGATCGACACCGGCATGGGCCGCTTAGGTGTCCCTCATGCCGAGGCCGACAATTTCCTAGAGTTGATTAAGTCGCTGGAGGGGATAAGGCTAGAGGGGATATTCTCCCATTTTGCCTCTGCCGATGAACATGACAAATCCTTTAGCAATAAACAACTTGAACGTTTTCGTCGGATATTAGACCGGGCGCAAAATTTGGGCTTTAATCCACGCTATGCCCACATTGCTAATTCCGCTGGAGTGATTGATCTTCCTGATTCTTATCTCCAGTTGGTGCGACCGGGGCTGATGCTATACGGGGCACCGCCGTCGCCTGAACTTCATAGTCCAGTCACACTTAGACCGGTAATGACCTTGAAAACCCGGGTGCTTCAACTGAAAAAGGTTCCCGCCGGATCGCCCATTGGTTACGGTTGCACCCACACCACCTCCCGAGCAAGCCTTATTGCAACGTTGCCGGTCGGGTATGACGATGGATATGACAGGCTGTTGTCAAACAAGGGTGAGGTTTTGATAAGGAACCGGCGAGCACCGGTGGTCGGTCGTATCTCAATGTGTCTCACCACGGTAGACGTCACTGACATTCCTGGTGTAGAGCAGGACGACGAAGTTGTTCTTCTGGGAAGGCAGGGAGATAAGGAAATCACCGCCGATGAGATTGCTGCCAAGATCTCTACTATCAACTACGAGATATTTTGTAACTTAGGCGGTAACCGTAAAAAAGTGTTCTTAAACAGCTCGACGCCTGAACAAAACTAACTAATCGAAGTCTCGACCACGAAGTACACAAAGGGCACAAAGAACACATAGAAGGAAGATCGTCGCGCAAGGTAATAGATTACGGGTAATAGGTCATAGGTGGAAAACATCCCATAACCCATAATTCGACGAATGGACGTATTGCGTTCTCTTCAACAGACCACGGAGAACTGACCACGGACAATAGAGAGCAATATAACTCGACTGGCGGAATTGCCTGTGACACTAAGACGGTCCAAATATAGCCCAAGAGCAGAAGAATAATGATCAAAGACAAGATTCTCGAAAAACTCAACCGAACCCTTGAACAATGCGCTGACAAGGATATTTTCCAGGTTCCTTCCGGATTCGAGTTGCAGCTGGAGGTGCCAAGGGCGGAGGAACACGGAGATTTCGCCACCAATCTCGCCCTTAATCTTGCCAAACCTAACCGATGCTCTCCAAGAGACATTGCCACATCTTTTGTTGAACAGTTGGCTGACGGTGATGGCCTCTTCCTTGAGGTGGAGATTGCCGGCCCCGGATTCATCAATCTCGTGATTAGCCCTTCAGCTTGGTATAAGGTTCTGGACGAAATTGCTCGCCTCCAACAAAACTATGGCCGCTCCGAACTCGGTCGAGGCAAGTACGTACAGGTGGAATACGTCAGTGCCAATCCCACCGGTCCCCTGCATGTTGGTCATGGGCGAGGAGCCGCGGTTGGCGATGCTCTCGCCACTATACTGCAAGCCACCGGGCATAAGGTAGAACGGGAATACTACATAAACGATGCCGGGACCCAGATCGACACCCTCGGTCGTTCCGTTTTCTTGCGCTATCAACAGCTGCTAGGTCGCCAGATAGAATTTCCCGAAACCTGCTACCAGGGTGACTACATTCAAGTCCTGGCAAAGGAGATGAAAGAAATCCATGGCGATTCCTACCTGGACAGTTCGGAGGAGGAGGCCTTGCCTGTATTTAGTGAGCATGCGGCCAGACGTATTCTCGAGGGTATTCGCAAGGATTTGGAAGATTTTGGCGTCCATTACGATCGTTGGTTCAGCGAAAATAGTCTTTACGAGAACGGTACAGTAGACCGAGTGATAGAAACCTTGAAGGCTTCCGGTCACATCTATGAAAAAGATGGTGCTCTCTGGTTTCGTTCCACCGCACTGGGAGATGAAAAAGACCGGGTGGTGGTGAGAGGCAATGGCATGACCACTTACCTGGCCTCGGATTTGGCCTATCACCAGGATAAATATCTCCGTGGATTTGATCTTGTTATTGATCTGTGGGGTGCTGACCACCATGGCTACGTGGAACGCATGTATGCGGGGGTTGTGGCCCTGGGCAAGAAGAGGGAAAATCTCAAATTGCTCTTGGTCCAGTTGGTAAACTTGCTGCGTAAAGGCAAACAGGTTACCATGTCCACTCGGGCCGGTGAATTCGTCACTCTCGAGGACGTGATTGACGAAGTGGGGCGCGACGCGGCTCGCTTTATTTTTCTCACGAGACGTTCGGACAGCCCGCTGGACTTTGATCTTGAGCTGGCCAAAGAAAAAAGCGCCGACAATCCAGTGTACTACGTTCAGTATGCCCACGCCAGAATCAGCAGCATAATAAGGCTGGCCGATGAACGGCAACTAAATTTAGATAGTCCCGAAAAGGTAGATCTTACCAGGTTGAGCCTACCCGAAGAGATGGCCTTGATAAAACAACTCAGTCTCTATCCCGAGGTTGTAGAAAACAGTGCTCGTTTCTTGGAGCCCCATAGGATTCCATACTATCTGACCCAGTTGGCTTCCGCCTTTCACAGCTACTACAAACATAACCGAATTATTCAGGATGATTTGAGCCTGGCACGAGCTCGCTACTATCTGGTCAAGGCCATTCGCATAGTGGTTGGTAATGGTTTGGGACTCCTTGGGGTCTCTGCTCCTGAACAGATGTAGAGGCTCCTAAAATTATTTCATCTTCTTTGGGTTGCATAATATTATTCTTTCTTTATACTTTAGACCCGTCAGCCCACTTCAGGCACTTTAGATCTTTTAGTCATTGCTTCTGACATCATGAGTAAAGCCAGAAAATCTAAGGGTCAGAAAAAGCTCATCCGTTTTGATTTGAGCAGACTAGCGCTCGCAGGCTGGTGTTTTGCTCTGCTCGTGGCTTTGCTCTGGATGTTTGTCCTCGGCGTTTTGGTTGGCAAAGGAATAACACCCGCCAACATCAACTTGACGGAAATCAAAAAGAAGATGGTTGACCAAGGAGTCTGGCCCGGCTCCAACAAAGCTGTTCAGGAGGAAGAAACTCACCGAACCACTAATACGAAAAAGAAAATTCCCCTCAAAGACTTGGAGTTTTACGAAAAGCTGGCCCAAAAAAAGAAAGAGTCGCTCCAGGAGTCAGCTCCAGAACAAACAACTCCCAAGGATGAACCTGCCGCCCCTGTCGAGACGCACCCCAAACCAGTCGCTACCACCCTGGTTAAACCTCCATCAGCTCCCCCAAAAACCGCGGCAGTATCCAAAGAGGAGAAGCTCTCTGCGGGCAACTTCACCGTTCAGTTAGCTTCATTCAGAGATCAAAACAGTGCGAAGAAATTTGCGGCCCAATTTCAGGATTTGAAGCCTAAAGCAACTGTCAGGACAGTAGATCTACCCGGTAAAGGGCGTTGGTATAGGGTGCAAGTTGGACAGCTTTCAAGCCGAGATGAGGCCAAGGCCCTGGCAGATCGCCTTGCCAAGAAATATCAGCTCAAAGCTTTTGTCATAAGTCTAGACGGCTAGCCCGGATATTTCATGAAATATCCGGGCTAAAGGTTATTTGTTTCTAAATGGGCAAGATTACCTTGACAAACACCGAGATCGTATGTTTTATTTCCCCACAAGCTTGAATCTATACTTTTATTGAACCCAGTTCCCCGCTCTTCTGTTCCAGCGACCCTCTCGTGCGAATACCTTTCTTTAAATGGATACGGTGTGATGAATATCCTGTTGCTATATCCTGAATATCCGCTCACCTTTTGGAGCTTTGACTACGCCCTCAAGTTTATCTCCAAGAAGGCCGCTTACCCCCCTCTGGGATTGCTCACCGTTGCGGCAATGCTTCCTAAGGACTGGGAAGTCAGACTCACCGATTTGAACATTGAAAAACTCAAAGACCAGGACCTGGAGTGGGCTGATTATGTGATGATCAGTGCCATGTTAGTCCAGAAAGAATCAGTGCACTCTATTTTGCAGAGATGCAGTTCTTTGGGAAAAAAAGTCGTTGCCGGAGGACCTCTTTTCAACGGTACCCCGGAAGAATATCTCGATCAGGTGGATCATTTGATCTTGAACGAAGCAGAGATTACCCTGCCACTTTTTCTCGCCGACCTCGAAAAAGGAAATCCCCAGAAAGTGTATCGCGCCGACTCCTACCCTGAACTGAGTATGACACCTATCCCGCGTTGGGACCTGATCAAGGTAAAAAAGTACGCCACACTCATGGTTCAGTGTTCACGAGGCTGCCCTTACGACTGCGAATTTTGCGATATTACCACCTTGTATGGCCGCAAACCTCGGGTAAAGGAAGCCGGGCAACTGATTGCCGAATTGCAGGCGATTTACGATATGGGCTGGCGAGGTACCGTTTTCATTGTTGATGACAATTTCATCGGCAATAAGCTGAAGATCAAAAAGATACTTCCCATTTTGATCGAATGGATGGAGAACCACCAGTATCCTTTCCGTTTTACCACTGAAGCATCCATTAATTTGGCTGACGATGACGAGCTCATAGAGTTGATGGCCGAAGCAGCATTTGACACCGTCTTTATCGGTTTGGAAACACCCAACGAGGAGAGTCTACTAGAGTGTGCGAAGATACAGAACCGCGGTCGCGACATGATTGCCGCCATAAAAAAACTTCAGGAAGCAGGCATCCAGGTTCTTGGTGGCTATATCGTCGGATTCGACAGTGATGATGAAGGAATTTTCCATCGACAGATAAAATTTATCCAAGAATCCGGCGTAGTGACAGCAATGGTTGGACTGTTGAATGCCCTACCCAAGACCAAGCTCTGGAAACGACTCATGGCGGAAGATCGCCTTCAACTAGACACCACGGGAAATAATACCGACGGTACCATTAATTTTGTCCCAAAAATGGACGAAAGTATGCTCATCAACGGTTACCGCAACATCGTCAGAACTATCTATAGCCCACGCTATTACTACCGGAGAGTCTGCAATTTTTTACAGCACTATCAGCCCCGCCGAAGCTGGGAGGTGCAACGCGATGATATAAAAGCCTTTTTCAAATCGATTTTTTATCTCGGCATTGTAGGAAACGGCGCATCTCAGTGGTACTACTGGAAGATGCTAGGCAAATCCATACTATTTCATCGAAGTTTATTTCCTGACGCGGTAAAATTGATGGTCTTCGGTTATCACTTCCGTAAGGTCGCCAAGAAATTGTAACGTTTCACTTCACCTGTCCGCCCCTATCGTCACCCCTCAATTCTCTCGCTTCTCTCCTATTACCTATCTTTCAACCCTGAATCTCTCTTCCCACATGGAAGGCTTTACCGAGGTAGCCTCCAATTCCATGGTAAGCACGGTTTTCCGGGGCAAACAGTATTGGCTTGAGCTTATCAAGGGCTGGCAATTTGTCCTCACCAAGCACGGACTCGTCCACCTTGACATCAAGTATCTCGCCGATAAACTGAGTGTGAAGGCCCAGCTCGAAGGTGTGAATCAACTTACACTCGATGACCAGTGGAAATTCTTCTACATAAGGTGCATTTATCAAACTACTTTTAGCCGGAGTCAAGCCGGTGACTGCAAACTTGTCCACATCTCTTCCTGAAACCATGCCAAAGTAATCAGCCTCCTTGACGTAATCTTCAGACGGCAAGCTGATGGTGAATGCCTCTTGCTTCACCACGCACTCGTACGTGTATGTTGCCTTGCGAAGAGAAACTGCCACACATGGAGGAACGGAGCAGGAAATCCCCCCCCAAGCGGCCGTCATCACGTTCGGCTTGCCCTCGCTATCGTAAGTCCCCACGGTAAAAACCGGAGTTGGATAGAGTATGGTCTTTGCCCCTAAAGATTTTTTCATCGTCAACCTCCTGACCTTGAACCCGGATGTTTTATGGATTGCCGTCGCGAGACCGTGAAGATGGGCGTGCCACCGGGCAACCGCAGGGTGTTGGTTCCGAGGCGTACCTGAACGGTACGCTGCAGGAGCCGACACCCGAGGACGCCAGGAAGGACGGCCATATCCGTGGTCGCAGCACGTAATCCATAAAACATCCGGGTTAGTTGGGTTGTTCTCCCTGTTTCACTGCTTGACTAGCTTTGCTCTAGATGAATCGAAGTTCTTCATAAAAAGGTAAAAAAAGCGTGTTAACAAGAAATTTACCAACCCGCAATGTATGAGGTAGCATACGATAAAGACGCTTTAGAGACCAGCACAATTTCCCCCTACCCCACAAAGGGTTTCCACGATCTTTCCCCCATAATGCAAGTATACTGAGTCTATTAAATCACAAACTCTAACCATCAACTTAGAGTGTTCAGGTTTCGGGTTTCAGTGTTCAGTCTCCAGTGTTCGGCTTACAAGTCTATCAATCTGACACCTGACACTTGAAACCTATTTTATTGGTGTGATTTCAAAAATAAAGGTATACTCTGCTTAAGATCTTGAGGGAGTTTTCCGCAATGGATGCCAGGTCCTTGAAAGAACAGATACTCACTCTGCCCAACATCCTTACCAGTCTCCGTTTGGTAATCGCCCCTTTACTACTCTATGTTGCCGCCATGGGCGAACACCCTCTCTTTGTCACTCTGCTAGGTTTTTCACTTGTCCTGGGCTTTACTGACGGCCTCATTGCCAGGAAGTTGAATCAGGTCACCGAACTGGGTGGCAAGCTTGACAGCTGGGGTGATCTAATCACCATCCTCGCTGTAGCAATGTGCGCCTGGTGGCTTTGGCCGGAACTGATTCGACAAGAGGCTCCCTTAGTTATCGCTGTACTGCTCGGCTATATAGTCCCGGTCATCCTCGGTTTTTTGAAATATGGCCGCATTACTACCTACCATACCTGGACTACCAAGCTTTCTCTGGTTCTAATCGGCATAGGAATACTCTTAGCCTTTGTTGGCGGCCCCCTCTGGCTCTTTGAGTTGTCAGTGCCCATTTTGGTTTTCGCCGGAATAGAAGAAATCGCCATAACTACCATCCTCCCCCGATGGCAGTCCAACGTGCCCACTCTCTGGCATGCCATTACCATCGAACGGGAGAGAGCAAAAGAAGAGGTAATGGAGACTGAAGAAAAACTACGAACCGTTCTCACCAACATTGAAGACGGCTATTTCGAGGTAGACCTCTCTGGGAACTTTACCTTTTTCAACCCCATCCTCTGTAAGTATCTCGGCTATTCAGAAAAGGAGTTGCTGGGGATGAACAACCGGCAAATCATGACTGAGGAGACTTCCAGGGACGTTTACCGGGTTTTTAATGGAGTTTACCTCACGGGTAAACCGGCGCAAGCATTCGACTGGGATATTGTAGCAAAAGACGGTGAGAGAAGATTTTTTGAAACCTCCGTTTCTCTGCTCCGTAACTCTGAGGGTGAACCCATTGGCTTTCGCGGTATTGCCCGGGACACTACCGAGCGTAAGAAATCAGAAGAGCAACTCTACCATGCGAGCAGAATGGTGGCCTTAGGAACCCTCGTTTCCGGTGTGGCTCATGAAATCAACAACCCAAATAGTTTCATCATGTTGAATACCCCTTTACTAAGGGAAGCATGGGAGACTGCTTTGCCTATCCTCGACGAGTATTATAAGGAAAACGGAGATTTTGTTTTGGCAGGCATGAACTACACCGAGATGCGGGAGAAAATTCCCTTGCTGTTTTCCGGAATATCAGATGGATCCAAGCGAATCAAGCAAATCGTAGATGACCTCAAAAATTTCGTTAGGAAAGACGTCCCTGATGTAAGTCAGCCAGTGGATATAAACGAGGTATTAAAGTCTGCCTTAGCACTTGCTTCTAACATGATATACAAGTCTACGAAAAATTTCTCGGTCCGCTACGGCAAAAATATCCCCCCCATTAAGGGTAACTTCCAGCGACTGGAACAGGTGGTTATCAATCTCATCCAAAACGCCTGTCAGGCTCTTCCGGACAGTGAAAGATCAATACGGGTGTCAACCTTTCGTGATAAAGAGGCAGGTACCGTTGTCCTGCGAATTAACGACCAAGGGAGGGGGATCCCGGCTGAAAGTCTCCCCCACATTACTGACCCATTCTTTACCACCAAACAAGATTCCGGTGGGGTTGGGCTGGGTCTGTCGATTTCTGAGCGAATTGTGGAAGAGCACGGAGGCCAGATCAATTTCGCTTCTTGGGTTGGCAAAGGTACCCAGGTTGAAGTCACTCTGCCCCTTGACAACAATAGCTAGCCCGGATGTTTCATGAATTGCTTTGGCGAGACCGCGAAAATGGCTGTGCCTGCCCGCCATCGTCCGCCTGAGGCGGACTCAGGCGAGGCGGGCGGGCCACTGGGCAACCGCAGGGTGTTGGTTCCGAGGCGTACCTGTAGGGTACGTCGCAGGTGCCGACACCCGAGGACGCCCGGAAGGACGGCCATTTCCGTGGTCGCAGCAAGTGATGCATGGAATATCCGGGCTGGTAATAAGGAGAAAATGCTATGAGCCACCCCCGTCTTCCAGTGATGTTGGTGGATGATGAGGTACAGGCTTTGGATAGTTTCGAATTGGCCCTCCGCTCGGCAAACGTGAACAATTTTCTTCGCTGCCAGGACAGTCGGGAGGTCATACCTCTTCTGGGAGAACAAGACATCGAGGTCATGCTCCTGGACTTGAGGATGCCACACTTCTCGGGTGAAGAGCTTCTGCCAAAGATTACCAAGGATTTTCCCCATGTTCCCGTCATCGTCATCACTGGTGCAGACGATGTCGAGACTGCGGTCAAATGTATGAGGGCGGGAGCCTTTGATTACATAGTCAAACCGGTTGAAAGGAGCCGACTCGTAGCCAGTGTTAAAACAGCCCTAGAGCTTCGGGACCTGCAACGGCAAAATCAGTTGCTCCGAGTGCACGTCTTATCCGATGAACTAGCGGATCCTGAACCATTCGTGGGTATCATTACCACCAGCAAAATGATGAGATCCATCTTCCGATACATTGAGGCAATCGCCAATAGCCCCCAACCTGTACTGATAACGGGTGAAACCGGCGTAGGCAAAGAATTGGTTGCCAGGGCTATTCACAAGGTCAGTGGCCGCCAAGGAGCTTTCATTGCCATAAATGTTGCCGGTTTAGATGATAACGTCTTTGCCGACACGCTTTTTGGACACAGGAAGGGTGCCTTCACCGGTGCCGATCAAACCCGCAACGGCATGGTGGAGAAGGCAGAAGAAGGCACTCTGTTTCTGGACGAGATAGGAGATCTTAGCCCTGCTTCCCAGGTAAAGATCTTGCGTTTCCTTCAAGACGGCGAATTTTTTCCCATCGGCTCAGACATGGCCAAACGCTCAAACGCTCGCATAGTAGTGGCTACCAATCAAGAACTCGAAACCCTACAGGATTCGGGCACGTTTCGTAAAGATCTCTACTTCCGGCTTCGGATCCACCAGATCCATATTCCACCGCTTCGTGATCGCAAAGAGGATCTCCTCCCTCTCCTAGACCATTTTCTGGAAAAAGCCTCCAAAGCCCTGGGTAAAAAGAAGCCAACCCCGCCCAATGAGTTGATCATTCTCCTCGGCGCTTATCACTTCCCGGGAAATATTAGAGAGCTGGAATCAATCATTTTCGACGCCGTAAGCAAGCATGTGTCCGGAAAACTCTCAATGGAGGTGTTCAAGTCTTACATTTCTAAGCGAAAACCTGCTTTTAAAGCAGACTTAGTGGGTTTGCCTTTAGATGATACCGCCCCAATATCTTTCTCTGAAAAGTTACCCACCCTCAAACAGGTCGAACAGTTACTGATTGCCGAGGCAATGAAACGCTCCGATAACAACCAGGCCATTGCTGCCATGCATCTCGGTATATCCCGGCAAGCATTAAACCGTCGCCTGAGACAAGCTGACAAGGAAAGAAACAGAAACTAACGACTTATTCGGAAGGAGTGAGGAGTAAGAATTCAGGAGCCAGGAGAACTCATAACAATGGAGGAAGATTGGAATAATGGAATGATGGCTATAGGATAATATTCCACCATTCTTTTTCTGGCTACCCAATATTCCAGCATTCCATCGTTCCATCATTCCAAAACCGCAGCATTCCCACCCACTCGTTCATTGGCAAAGCCATTGAATTTTGACCTGACCCTGAGGACCAGCTCTCCAGGGTGCAACTTTTTTTGCACTGTAAACACCCTTTGCCTTACCGTATAAGGTGCCGCAGTTATAAGGATTTTCCTCCCCGTCCCCTACTAGCACGTCAATCTTCCTTGCACCTTTGGATTCATAGATCCCCTGCAACAATTGGCCAGAAAAAGCGGGCCAGAACAAATTTCTTTTGATCTCTTATCCCCAGACAAAAGATTATAACCTTTTGAAAAATCAACATTTATGTAAGGAGGATGGAACTACACTTCCATGGGCTCGAGGTGAGTTGCCAAGGAAAACCATCATCTTTGGAACAGCCATTGCTCAAGAGTGCGGCCCAAGACCGAAAGGGAACTTCGAGGGGAGGATAGGCAAAATGGCCGACAATGAGATGGGTGATGCGAGTGTTCGCTACCATGTTGGTATTGATGCCGGCTCGGTTAGCATAAACTGCATTGTCATCAATCAGCACAAGGAACTTGTCTACGAATTCCCTTATACGCGTCACCAAGGGAGAGTGGAGGAGAAGACAGCAGAGCTAATTCAGGTCCTTTTCCGGAAATTCAGAGAAGAAACGATTCGTTCCATTTCCTTCACCGGAAACCACGGGAAAAAGCTCAGCGAAAAGAGTGGAGCTTTCTATGAGTTCGAATCCATCAGCCAGGTCTTGGGCGTCCTCCACCTCAATCCGAAGGTGCAAACCATAATCGTCTTAGGGGGTCAAGACACTGCCCTATTTCAAATTAGTCACCCCGGTGAAAACTGGGAATTGGAATACTTCAACACCAATGGCCCCTGCGCCTCTGGCACCGGGTCTTTCATCGATCAGCAGGCTCAGAGATTGGCAACTTCACTGTATGGAAATGATCAAAAGACCTCCCAAGATCAGATCGACACTATATTGGCCGACTTCATTGAGCTTGGCCTCAAAAGCGACAAACCTGCCAACGTTGCCTGCCGCTGCACCGTATTCACCAAGTCAGACATGATCCATCTGCAAAACAAAGGAGAAAAGCTCGAAGATATCATTTACGGGCTGCATCTGGGAAACGCCATGAACTACATGAGCACCATCGTTTCCAATCGGAGCTTAGGAGAACCAATGGTTTTCGTGGGAGGGCTCTCGTTAAACCGTCTTCAACTCAAAGCATTCAAGAGTTACCTTCCGAATCTCGTCGTCCCCGAGCACAATACTTCCACTGGGGCTCTTGGCGTAGCATTACGGGCTCTTGAATTAGGGCGTGAGAACAGAGTAGATCCTGCCAGTCTGGAAGATTACGCCGAAAAACGGTCTGTGCCGGCTGCGGCAAGCTTAAAATTGGAGAAAACCCTTTTTCAGACTACCAATCGGGTCCAAAAAAGAATCTTTAGCGGTAAGATCAAGGTCTATTTGGGCATTGATATAGGGTCTACAACTACCAAATATGTGCTGGTAGACGAAGAACGCAAAATCATCCACAAAAAATACGTCCCCACCCAAGGCAGACCCATAGAAGTGACCAAGAAACTCCTGGACTACATCCAAAGTGAAATTGGCGAGTGGATTGAAATCGTAGGAGTCGCCACTACTGGATCGGGGAGAAACGTGGTGGGAGATTTTCTCAATGCAGATCTCATCATTGACGAAATAACCGCTCACGCCAGAGGCGCAACTGAAATTGACCGGCAGGTAGATACCATCTTCGAAATAGGTGGTCAGGACTCAAAATACATATCCATAGCCAATACCTACCCTCTCGATTTTGACATGAACAAGGTATGCGCGGCGGGGACAGGCAGCTTCCTACACGAACTGGCAAATAAATATGGCATCAACATTGTGGAAGAGTTTCAACAAATTGCTCTGTCCTCGAAACGACCAGTAAGGCTAGCCGAGAGATGTACTGTTTTCATGGAGTCGGATCTTGTCTCCTACGACCAGCTGGGCATACCTTTAGAGGATTTAGTAGGGGGACTGTGTTATGCCATTGTTCACAATTATCTCAACCGGGTGGTGGGTGATAGGAAAATAGGAAATCGAGTGATGTTTCTGGGGGGTCCCTCTCTGAACAAAGGGGTCGTGGCAGCCTTT
>JAJDNB010000148.1 GCA_022340905.1 Deltaproteobacteria bacterium
TGCTCGATCAGCCATATAAAGTGGGTGATTACATAGTCCTCGATTCGGGCGAGAGGGGTGAAGTAGTCGAAATTGGTCTCCGTAGCACGAGAATACTGACCCGGGATGATGTTCAAATTTCGATACCGAATGCAATTATCACCAACACAAAAGTAATAAACGAAAGTGCGCCCGAACCGCGTTTCCGGGTGAGGATCAAAGTTGGGGTCGCCTACGGGAGTGATGTTGATCAGGTGGAAGATATTCTCCTCAGAGTTGCTCACAACAATCCGCATTTATCTTCCAAACCCGAACCTAGAGTGCGGTTTCGCCTTTTTGGAGATTCATCTCTTGATTTTGAGCTCCTGTGCTGGGCCCATAGGCCCCACGACAAGGGAAGGATAATTCACGAACTGAATAGGGAGATCTATAAAACGTTTGATCGGGAAGGTATTGTCATTCCCTTCCCACAGAGAGATGTGCATGTTCATTCGCAGAGCGAGTGAGGCGAGACGAGAGGTCGGGCGAGACGAGCGAGACAGGGAAAGAGGGCAGAGGACAGACGACAGAGGGCAGCAGGTCAAATGGTCAGTTAGTCGAATAGTCAAATGGTTGTGAATGGTTTCAATGACCTATTACCAATTGGACTATTTGACCGCCCCACTAATTGACGAATTAACGACTTTAACGGTTTCTACGATTTGAACGGTTTGAACGATCTGACTTATTGACTAACAGACGCTATGCGCTTAGCGCTCTGCGTGGCAAAGCTAAATGGAATGCATATTGCTCGGAAGCGGGGGCATGATGCCCATGCCGTATCGACTACTCACCTCTCTGGCGGTGAGGTTGAATGGCAGGATATATATCTTCGACGCTGGTGAAGGTACCCAACTCGGACTGAAGAAAACTAAACTTGGCGTTCGCGGTCTGGGCGTTGTGGTCGTTAGTCATCTGCATGCAGACCATTGTTTGGGTATACCGGGCATTATGATGTTGAAGTCGCAAATTCAGGACCCCGAACCACTGACCATTCTCGGACCCCCTGGCATCACGAGGTTTATCCAGCAAGCGCATGAAAACTTAGAGTTCTACCTTAACTTTCCGATCACTTTCGTGGAATGGTCACCAGATGCAGATGAGGTCGCCTATGAGGACACTGAAGTCCGGATCATCTGGCATCCACTAGAACACAGCCGCTTCTGTTTGGGGTATCGTTTGGAGGAATTGGATCGACCGGGAAAATTCAAACCCCACCTGGCTGCATCCCTCGAAATTCCAAAGGGTTCACTCTGGGGCAAATTACAGCAAGGTGAACAGATCACTCTTGAAGATGGCAGGGAGATCTCGCCCGATCAGGTTTTAGGCGAGCCAAGGAGGGGTCGCCACGTTGCCTATGTGGTAGATACCAAGCCGTCAAAGGGAATTTACCGGCTCTGCGAAGGGGCTGACCTCGCTTTTGTGGAAGGCATGTTCCTGCCCGAACACGCAGAACATGCGGAGGCCAAAGGACATCTTACGGTGGTGGATGCAGCTCGTATCGCCGGGAGGGCAGGTGTGCGTCGAGCAGTTCTCGTTCACATCAGCCCTCGTTATAATGATAATGAGCTATCCCTTCTGGCAGAGGCAGCTAAATCTAGGTTTGACAGGGCCGAGATTGGGGAGGACTTTCGCGTCTATCGAGTACCCTATCCCAACGACGAGGAATCAGCCGGCAGCAAGCAGCGGGCAGCCGGCAGCAAGCAGCGGGCAGCCGGCAGCAAGTCAAATAGTCAATTTGTCAAATGGTCAAATGGTTATGAAGGGACTTGATGACCAGCAAAGATTTGACGAATTAAGAAAACACGAGGGGGAACATTGAGTCGTAGAGGGCGATTTGGAAAATATGGGGACCTCAAGAGAAAATCGAAATTAAGAGCGGCGAGGGTTTCTTTACGCGAACGTTTAAAGTCCAAAGTGCGCTTAGCAGGTGCGCAGAAGAAGGCAGCCAGGCGTAAAGGGGGTAATTAGGGAATTAGGGAAAGACGAAAGAAGACAGACGACAGCAAGTCAAATGGTCAAATAGTCGATTGGTCAAATGGTAAATTGGTTGAATGGTAGAATCGTTGAAATCGTTAAAAACGTAGAAGACGTAGAAGTCGTCAATTCAGCTCACTGCTCATAGCTCACAGCTCACAGGGACAAGGCTCTCGAATAACGGATAACGAATAACGTTTTGTACTCCCTGCTACTTACGAAGAGGCACTGATCAGTGGACCAAACGCTAGGGAAACGCATGGGAAGGAAACCCAATCCATTGCTGCAAGAATTCCTGGACAAAGAGCTTCCCCTGCCTGAGCTAGACTATGAAACGATACCACCAGGAGTTAACCCAATGGATGCCTGGGACATGTTTGAAGAAAATGTGGAGGGTTGGGTTCCAGTATGGTTTCCTGTGGGTGACATCAGAAGCGGTCAGTCATTCACCGAATTTGAGCGGGCCTATTTTTTTAATGACGACCTGGAAAGGATTCTAAAGGCCATGCATCGATGGCCATTGTGGGGAAATCCAGCTCAAAAAAAAGAGGCGGTAGCTATTGCTCTTCTGCATTTATACTGTGAAGTGAACGGGCTTTGTGCGAAGGTCTAGCGTATAGAGCATAGAGCATAGGGCATGGAGCATGGAGAAAGACAGCTGGCAGGAGGCAGCAGGCAGCCAGTGAGTCATTTGCCTTCGGCGTCATTAGGTCAATGCGCTGCGCTGTCATTTATTGTAAAAGGTAGAGATCGGAAGTCAGAAGTCAGAGGTCAGCAAGTCAAATGGTCAATTCGTCGAATAGTCAAATGGTTATGAATGGAGTCAATGATGAATTAACGATTTGAGCGGCTTACCCGATTTCAACGATTTCTACGATTTTTACGGTTTCTACGACTTTTACGATTTGGACGACTTGAACGGTTTTAACGAATTGACTTGAACCCGGGTGGAGAATTGAAAATGTCAAACTTGTATTTCTGCAAGTACTTCCCTGAGATTGTTGAAGAGGAGAATTTCCTCCTTCCTGATGCCAAGCCCCAGTGGAATCCTTCCAGAGACATAATCCTGACCCATGTCTACTTGGATCTCGATGTCGAATTGGAGACGAAGAAGCTGGCGGGATCGGCCAGAGTGACCTTCACCTCTATTAAAAAAGAATTGCAGAGTATCTTCTTCGACTGTTGTGAATTAAAAATCGAGCGAGTAACCTCCGAAGACGGACTGGCGCTGCAATTCAAACAGAATGATCGCGGCGTAAAGATATATCTAGCTGACTCTATGAATCGTCACCAAAGCAATACAATCAACCTTGAGTATAAGGTAGAGGATCCACGATTAGGATTGTATTTTACTGGACCAGATGAGGCCTATCCTGATAAGAACTGGCAAGTCTGGAGTCAGGGTCAGGACGAGGACAACAAATACTGGTTTCCTTGCGTGGATCACCCCAGGGAGAAAGTTACCAGCGAGATCAAAGTGAAAGTGAACAAACCTTATGTAGCGGTCAGCAACGGCATGCTCAAGGATCGTTATGAAGATGGGGATGGACGACTGGTATATCACTGGTCAATGGAAGAGCCACACAGTATTTACCTCATTAGTCTTGCCATTGGGGAATTTGCCGAATTATCAGATTGCTTCGAAGATATTCCTCTATCCTTTTATGTGCCCGAGGGCCGCGAAGAGGAAGGGCAGCGATCTTTCGAAAAGACAGCTGAAATCATGCGATTCTTTTCGGAGAAGACCGGCATCCGTTACCCGTATCCCCAGTATTCGCAGGTGATTGCTCAAGACTTTATTTTTGGGGGTATGGAGAACACCACTGCTACCACTTTGACAGAAATGACCTTGCATGATGAGAGGGCACATCTCGATTTCACCAGTGAACATCTGGTGGCGCACGAACTGGCCCATCAATGGTTTGGGGATTTAGTCACCTCCAAAAGCTGGAGTCACAGCTGGCTCCATGAAGGTTTCGCGACGTATTTTGACCTACTCTACACCGAGCACGCCAAAGGAGAAGACGAGTTCTATTACCGCTTACTTGAGAATCGTGAGACCTATTTTGAGGAACACGATTCGAAATATAAGCGATCTATTGTGACTAACGTATACAGTCAGCCTATTGATTTGTTTGATATGCATCTGTACCCAGGAAGCGCGGTCCGACTTCATATGCTTAGACGACTTCTGGGCGAGGAGGCATGGTGGGAAACTATCAACCTATTTCTCAAGAAGCACAGGGATTCTGTTGTGGAAACAGTTGATTTTGCCCGCTGTATCGAGGAGATTACCGGTGATAATTACGACTGGTTTTTCGACCAATGGTTTTTTAGGCCAGGTTTTCCATTCCTAGAATGTTCTTCGGATTATGATGACAAAGAAAAAAATTTGGTTTTCCATGTGAAACAGAATCAGGGTGGTGGAAAGGAACAGTTACCATTCCGCTTTCAGCTAGTTGTTAGTTTAGTAGATGAAAAGGGAGGAAGTCAGGATGTCCGATTGCAAATAGATGAACTGGAGCACCATTTTTACATCCCGGCGGCTCAAGAACCTTTTATGGTACTGGTTGACCCAGATGATAGCATTTTGAAAAGGTTGAAATGGAAAGCAGACAGCGGAAAACTCTGCAATCAACTGAGAAAGGCTGACAATGTGTTAAAGCGTATCGAGGCGGCTGCCGAACTGGCAAAGGTGGGCAGTCGGGAGGCATTAGCTGCTTTAGAAGAGGCGATGCAAGAGGACTCGTTTTGGGGCGTGTCAGCGCGGGCCTCTCTGGCGCTGGGTGAAATTCGCACAGAGAGAGCTATGAAGGCGTTGATTGGGGGGCTGAAGATTCCACACCCAAAAGCGCGTCGTGCTGTGGTGAAAGCCTTGGGAAATTTCAAAGAGGAGGAAGCTTTCAAATTCCTAAAGCCGCTGGCGGAAAATGACCCTTCCTATTTTGTTGAAGCTGAGGCGGTTTACGCCATCGCCCGCACCAGGATAGACGGCGCATTTGAAATACTCGAGGGTGCTTTATCAAAGGACTCCTTCAATGAGGTAATTCGCTGTAAAGCATTGGAGGGTTTTGCGGAACTTGATGATGACCGGGCCCTGCCCATCCTCTACGAACACTCGCGCTATGGCAAAGCAGAAATGGTTCGAGCACAGGCTTTGCGAACACTGGGTAAGATGGGCAAGAGTAGGCCCAATAACAGGGAGATTTTAGAGAAGATAGGTAACTCCTTCCAGGCCCCAAGCGGTCCCCGGTCTTTCCGCGCTAAATTGGCTGCTATCCAGGCCCTGGAGTCGCTAAATCGTGATGAGGGAATTCCCATTCTAACGAGGGTGGCTGAAACAGAACTGGATGGCCGCTTGGTGCGCAATGCCAGACTAGCCATAAGAAAAATAGAGAAAGGCAGGGATAAGGGGGAGGCTATCCAAAAGTTGGAAAAAAGACTGGACGATTTTGCAGAGGAGAACAAGAAGCTGAAGGATCGCCTGGACAGGCTTGAGGTACAATCAAGTGAGGAATAGTTTGAGGCAAGACGGGAGGTCGGGCGAGACGGGCGAGACGAGGTTAGAACTTAGAGGTCAGAGATCAGAAGTCAGAGGTCGGAAGTCAGAGAAAAGCGATTTATAGTTGTTCTTTTGCGTATAACGTATAGCGAATAACGGATAACGTTGCATACCGCCTACTGCTTACCGCTGACGAATTGGCGATTTCAACGGCTTCAACGACTTCAACCATTTGAACGGTTTGACCAATCGACCACTTGACTAATCGACTTGCTGATCGGAACTTGAATGAAGGCTCGGCTGTCTTGTTATCTAAATAGGGGTGGGTAGGCAATCCTGCCTTGAATAGTTGGAAGGTTTCCATTATGCTGAAATTATAACGCCATCTAGGAGGTTTAAGTCATTGAACGTTCAGATAAAGCTTCTTTCAGATATTGAACTCCATCAACCTCTTCTCCTTGCAGCATGGCCAGGAATGGGACATGTTGCACTGAAAGCTTTTGTTTTTTTACACGAAGCACTTAGAGCGCAAAACTTGGCTTTCGTTGAAGAGCCTGAATTTTTTCGTATCCCTGGTATATCAATCCAGGATGGGCTGGTCCAATCCACTCTTTTGCCCAAAAGCGGCTTTTACTATTGCGAGAGGAGCGATGAAGAAAACGATCTCCTGTTTTTCGTCGGCGACCAACAGCCAGTAGGCGGAAAGGAGTACCATCTGGCCTCTTCACTGCTCAATTTTGCTGACAGCCTAGGTGTTAAAAGGGTGATAACCGCTGCTGCTATGCCCACTGCCATTAACCACTATCAGCCTTCCGAGGTGTGGGTAACTGCAACCCACTCGGAGCTTCTGACTGATTTAACCCCATTTTGCGAAAAAGTGCTGCGAGAGGGGCAAATATCCGGAATGAACGGGCTGCTGCTAGGAGTGGCGAAACAGTTGGGCATGGAGGGGTTTTGTCTGTTGGGGGAGATACCCTTTTACACCACCGAGATCGAAAACCCAAAGGCCTCGATGTCTGTTTTACGAGTCCTGGGTAAAATTTTAGGCTTGCGATTAGACTTTAGGGAATTAGAAGAGCTCGCGCAAGAAACCGAGAAGGAAATAGACAACTATCTACTCGAGTTGCAGCAACGGCAACAAGAGGAAGACAAACAGGCAGAGGATCAGGAGGGGCCGGTTACAGTTCATTGACGTTACGCACTAAGCCGTAAGCAGAAGACTAAGGTTTAAATCAGAGAACTGAAGCAATACACTGAGAGAAACTTAACCCGGTTATTTCATGAATTGCCGTGGCGAGACCGCGAAGATGGGCGTGTCACCTGGCAACCGCAGGGTGTTGGGCCCGAGGCGTACCTGGACGGTACGTCGCAGGGGCCGACACCCGAGGACGCCTGGAAGGGCGACCAAATCCGCGGTCGGAGCAGATGATTCATGAAATATCCGGGTTAAAACCAAATTCGTTGATTCTGTTTTTGGTGCGCTTCGGTTCTTTTTTATTGTTTGGATGAAATTTTGTGATGCTTGAAGAAGAGCAACAGGTAAAACTTTGGTTGCAGTTGGCATATGAGGCTTACGGTGATCAGCAGGTGCTGCGGGCCCTGCACTACTTCCACCGTGCTCTGGATTATGCGCAAGAAAAAGGGATGAATGAGGAAACAGCCTCAGTGTGCCGCGACCTGGGATATGTTTACGCTCGAGAGGAATCATTTGAGAAGGCGCTTGCTTTTTTTGACCAGGGCTTGGCGACCACACAGACCGATTTATCCATCCGAACAGGGCTAATGGCCAACAAGGCGAGTGTGCTCGTCAGGCTCGGAGAATATCGTGGAGCTCTAATTTTGTTGGAAAGGAGCTCTGATTTGATCCGTACGGTCTATAGCGATTTTTCGAATGCGCCAGGGGAATTAGTTCAATCATATGCTGCCATTGTGAGGATGGCGGATGACGTCCGTAAGGTCGTTGGGTTTCTCGACATGGGTGTTAAGGCGGACCGTATTGATGTTGATATCAAAAAGTATGAGCCACCGTGGTTTTCAGGTCAACGGTGAACGGCAAGCAGGGTCGGAAGTCAGAGGACAGACGACAGATGACAGCAGTTCAACCTTCAAAGTTCCAAGTTCATACTTATGACAAGTTATGGAGTGCAGTTCTCCGTATAACGAATAACGGATAACATTGCATACCGCTCACTGCTTACTGTTTACCGCTGACGAATTAACGACTTCTACGGCTTCTACGATTTTTACGACTTGAACGGTTTCAACCATGAAAGAACTAACTCCGAGCAAAAGCACTTGCAATTTGATGCAGCAGGGCTATCGTCCTGGAAGCTGCCTGGTGTCAACAGGGAATAAACGCCAATTGGCCTGCGAAGCAACCTTACGGTTACATGAAGGCGAGTGGCAGCGGCTGATTACCAGTATGCATCTTTCCAGACCCGAAAATTATTTCTCCATTTATCAATCGGGTTGCAATTTTGCCTGCAAGAAGTGTCACTCCTGGTATTTTAGTAAAGAAGCAAATGGGGAGTGGTTCAATTCCCACGATATTCTTTCAGAGGTGAGTGAATATGCAAGACAAGTGACAGTTATTGAACCGCGAGAACGGTGCACCGCCTGGCACGCTCACGAAACTTGCCACTGCTGTGGTTCTTGCGTTCTGACTGGTGAGCGCTCTCCTCGCTGTCCCGGGTTTTTAGAACCTGCGGATATTATCATCAGCCCTCAAGGCTTCGGTCCGGCAAGAAATATCGTTGGTTTCACTGGTGGAGACCTCACCTGTCGCCCAGATTTTTACGCCCAGTCTGCTCAACTTATCAAGGACAATACAAACCTTTGGGTCCTTATCGAAACGAACGGTTACGGTTTAACTCCCGCGAATTTGGACATATTGAGAGAGAGTGGTACAGACGGCTTCTGGCTCGACATCAAAGCCGAAAGTCCAGATCGTCACAAGTGGCTTACAGGCTGCGATAATCAGTGGATTCTACAATTGCCAGAGGAGATGCTCAAAAGGAATTTTGTTGTTGAGGTACTTTCATTGCATATACCGGGAGTAGTTGAGGCTGAAGAGTTAGGAAGGATTGCAGGCCGTCTTGCCGCTGTTGACCCTACCATCCCTTTCACCATTCTGGCATTTTTCCCTCAATACATGATGAGGGACTTCCAGACTCCTTCAGTTGAGGATATAGTCCGAGCTTACGAGAATGCTAAAGCTGCTGGACTAACACGTATTAGGCTTGGTAACTTGGGGGTGTTTGCTAAGAGTGTGGAGGACTATCGGTATCTGGAAGCACATGTAGATAGTGATGCCTTTTAAGCGCAGAGCGCAAAGCGCATAGCGGTATGTGGCGAGAAAAGCGGGAAAGGCATGGAGCATAGGGAAATACAGCTAGCAGCTGACAGCTGGCAGAGGATAGATGACAGCAAGTCAATTGGTCAATTTGTCGAATAGTCAAATGGGTATGAATGGCTTCAATAACTAATTGCCGATTTGACTATTTGACCTATGAACTAGTCCACTATTTGACCAATCGACGGATTGGCTGAACCGGGTGAAACTGAAAAAAATCTTGCGTGGAGACAAAATTCTCGTCTAAAATTAAATGCAAGGGAGAGACAGGGGGAAATAGAATGGGAAATTGGACGGTTAAAAAAGTGCCCATAACTGCCGATAGTGGAGATGTGGAGGAGCGAGAGGGAACGATAGAGGGTCAGGGCTCAGTTATGTTAGACGATTGTCCTTTCAAACAAGAGGTCAAAGATCCAACCGGGAAGGTATTAAGAGTTGAGTGCGCCGATGACACTGGAGTCAGAGAGTGTGACCCTGATAACCAAGATTGTAAGCTCCAACAGTGGATGGAGTCAGTTAAAGCATTTATCCGTCAAATCGATGTCGACGCCCTGTGAAATCTCTGCGCCACTGGTCAACGGGGCATGAATACGGATGAAGAACGCGGGTCAGGAGTGTATCGCTCCCCCGCGTTTTTGATTTATAACAAGCAGGTGGTTAATTAGAAAATTAGTTAAAAGGCGAAATAGTTGATAGTTTAACGTTCACCGCTGACGATTTACCATTTGATGGCTTTAACCATTTGACTACTGGACCAATCGACTATTTGACTAATTCTCTAATTGACGAATTGCCTGTGAGCTGTGAGCTAAATTGACGCTTTCTACGACTTCTACGCTTTCTACGTCTTCTACGATTTTTACGATTTGAAGGATTGAATTGTTTAACCATTGACCGTTAGCTTTGCACCCTTTACATTCTATTTAAATAAGTATCATCTCAATTCTGAGTCTAGTAGAGAAGCCTGAAATGCAAATTACAAGAAGAGAAACGCGTAAAATTCATATTGGAGACGTTGCCGTGGGCGGCGATTCCCCAATAGTAGTTCAGTCCATGTGCAGTACTGACACCCGTGATGTCCATGCCACCTTGCAACAGATTAGCCGTCTGGCTGAGGTTGGTTGTGAGATTATTCGACTCGCCGTGCTGGATGACAAGGCAGTGGAGGCATTAAAAGTCATTAAAAAGGAGGCGCAGATACCCCTCATCGCCGATATTCATTTTGATCATCGCCTAGCTTTAGGTTCACTAAAAGCGGGTGTGGATGGTTTGCGGATAAACCCCGGTAATATTGGGGGTGAAAAGGCTGTGGCCAGAGTGGTGCGGGCGGCAGCTGAACGGAACGTGCCTATTCGCATCGGGGTAAACTCTGGGTCTTTGGATAAGGACTTACATCAGCGCTACGGCGGTGCTACTCCAGAGGCCATGGTGGAAAGTGCTTTTCGCCAGATACAATTACTGGAATCTCTTCAGTTTCATGAGATCAAGATCTCATTGAAATCATCTGATGTTATGACCATGGTGGAATCTTACCGGCTTCTTGCTGACAGAGTTCCTTATCCTTTACATCTAGGCGTAACTGAGGCGGGGACTCCTATTAGTGGAACTGCAAAGTCAGCAGTTGGCATTGGCTTATTACTGGCCGAAGGTATCGGTGACACCATTCGGGTATCCCTTACCAGCGATCCCATCGACGAAATAAAGGCCGCCTATGAGATCCTGAGGGCGCTGAAACTGCGCGAGAGAGGGGTAGAAGTTATTTCGTGCCCCACCTGTGGCCGTTGTGAGATAGATATAATAGGTCTTACTCACGAGGTGGAAAGGCGGTTGTTAACCATAAAAACACCATTAAAGATTGCTATTATGGGATGCGTGGTCAACGGACCGGGAGAGGCGAAGGAGGCCGACGTAGGCATAGCAGGCGGGCGAGGCCAAGGAATTCTTTTCAAAAAAGGGGAAGTAGTTGAGAAGTTGCCTGAAGGGGATTTGGTGCCAAGACTTCTCGAAGAAATCGCTCTGATGGTTAACGAGGAGATTCCTTAGCGCTGCGCGCTGAGGACAGATGACAGAGGACAGACGACAGAGGACAGCAAGTCAAATGGTAAATTGGTCGAATGGTCAAATGGTTATGAATGGCCTCAATGACTAATTACCGATTTGACTATTTGACTAATCGACTAATTGACGAATTACCGGCTTGAACGACTTAAACGGTTTCAGCGAGTTGAACGACTTAAACGGTTTCAACGAGTTGAACGATTTGAACGGCTTTAACGATTTCAACGGAGAAGAGCGGCAATGAAAAAAGGGATCACCACCAGAAGCGAAGATTTCTCCAAGTGG
>JAJDNB010000149.1 GCA_022340905.1 Deltaproteobacteria bacterium
TGAGTGCCATGGCAACAAAGCTGTGCATCATGGTACCCAAGACGTTCTTGGTTCTTACCAGACCGCCGTAGAACATGGCTAGACCGGGAACCATGAGCAGTACCAGCGCTGTTGAAGTGAGCATCCAGGCTGTGGTTCCCGAGTCTGTAGGAACAGGCTGGGCTGAATAACCCACTTGCGGAAGGATCAACAAAATCGAAAAAGCCCCCAATACCGCTTCTAGCCTTTTCTTCATCTGGCCCTCCTCTCTGCCGAGATAATAGGAAAATTGAGTTAACTAACGCAAAGAGTGTGCCGAGCCAGTGTTGCTCTTAAAATATTGAATTTACAGATAAAATTTTCAGGCAACAATTTCTATTGCCTAACAAAACGCCAAATTTGTAATATTGATAGTGATTTTTAGTACAAAAATGTAGTTTCTAGGTTTCAGGAGGACGGGATCGGACTTGCTGTTTCATGGGCGCGTGGTCGGACCGAGCGAACAATTTAGTAAGCCGTGAGCGGTAAGCGGTAAGCGGTAAAGATAAGCGAGAAGGGAGGCAAAGGCGAGAAAGGCAGAGGACAGACGACAGACGACAGATGACAGACGACAGATGACAGAAGACAGAGATCAGAGGTCAGAGGTCAGAGGTCAGATTGTGGAAATTTAGCTGACAGAAGACAGATGACAGAGGGCAGATGATTAGTCACTTGCCTTCGGCGTCACTAAGTCATTATGCTACGCTGTCATTTGTTGTAATGGGAAAAGCGCGAATCGCATAGCATTTCGTTGATTAGTCGATTAGCCCAGAAAATGGTGGTTTTTCGATTCAGTTTTGATAAAATCCAAACGGATCACAGGGTAGGAGATTCAGTTACTCTGCATCATCCTACTCCCTCAGGCTTTGCCCCCACCGGCCAAAACCCGATTGGTCAGTGGGGGCTTTTTTTTATGCTGCCATCTACAGCTCGCCAATATCGTATGTGATTTTCAATTTGCAGGAATCTCAGATTAGTTCCAGTTTGCTTGGTATGGTTCACGAGCCGTGGTCCTGAATTGGGGTCGGGCCAAGCAAAGTAAAAGAAGGGCACAGGGCTCAAGGCGATTCATGTCGCTTGGCTTAGCCGCCATTAGGTCATAACGCTCCGCTGTCATTTGTTGAAAGAGGCGAGACGGGCGAGATGCGGGAAAAGGACAGATGACAGACGACAGAGATCAGAGGTCTGAGGTCAGAGGTCAGATGACAGAAGGCCGATTTCGGATTTCGGATTTCGGATTTAAAAATTAGGAGATAGGAGATAGGAGTCAGGTGTCAAAATAAAGAATTGAGGTTTCAGCTTTTGTTTTTGTCTTTCCTGACACCTAACGCCCGTCGAAGATCCCGCCTGAAGCGAAGCGACAGCGGGGACACCTGACACCTTGGGGTCAGGTGAGGGACACAAAAAATGGCGCGCGCAAACCTCCATTACCTTCCAGGTAATCACATCTGACACATCCCAGTTACATGTGTTTCTTGATTTAGGGAGGGCAATCGGCCCGTACCCGGGAGATGTTATGACATTCGGTTACATTTCTGCCGCGATCCTTCGCCTGATATAAGGCTTGGTCGGCTGCCTTTACCAACCCCATAGGAGATTGCTCGGTCACGGTGTTGTAGGATGCGATTCCCATACTGACTGTTAGGTTAAATTGGAATGAATTGTGGTCGAAGGAATGGCTCGCCACCATCTTCCTGAATCTCTCGCATGCGTCTCGAGCCTCTGTTTCCCGAACTTGGGGCATAATGATTGCAAACTCCTCTCCTCCGTAACGGCTGAGAATATCGCTCTTGCGGAACGATTTTTTGAGCATATCTCCAATTTTTGATAAGACCATGTCTCCTGCATCATGACCAAAGTTATCGTTCACTTGCTTGAAGTGATCCAAGTCCACCATGCAAAAAGCCAAATCACCCTCGTATCTGTCTGCCCTGGCAACCTCTCTATCAAGAGCTTCCATGAAGAAGCGCCGATTGTAAAGCCCCGTCAATGTGTCTCTTGTGGCCATTTCCGCCATCCTATTTTGGACCTCTTCTAAGTCCTTTCTGAGACGAGCTTTCTCAAAGGTGTTGGCTATACTTCTGGAGAGGGCTCCTTCAGTTAGTGCGTCCTTGGGAATATAATCATCAGCCCCTGCTTGAATAATTTGGGAGGCGATGATTTCATTGCCCTTGTCGGTAATCATTATGGCTGGTGTTTTTATATGCCTTGCGCGCAACTGTCTCAAGAACTCGAAACCGTTACCATCAGAAAACAGATGATCGAAGAGGACGAGGTCGAATCGACCTCCCTCGAGCCTCTGCAGCGCCTTGCTAATACTCCTGACTCGACTGATACTTACCTTGTCCATCTTCTTAACAATCGATTCGATGACCTCATAATCTCTATCCGAGTCTTCCAATGAAAGTAAGTTTATCGCCTGGTCGATATCGATGATTCTAGCATCGCCCGCATAGGGTTTTACCTCATAGTGCCGGATGTTTTGAATCTGGGAGACTATTTTGGCCATTCTGTTTCCCGCCATTTCGATCTCGTTTAGATAACGGGCACGCCTATCCGGCTCATGCTTCTCCATTTTTAGCAAGCCAGTGAACCCCAGAAGAACAGATAGGGGTTGATTCAGTTCGTGGGCAGTGGCGCCAGCCATTTGCAGCAAGACCTTGAGACGTTCTTCCTCAATGACAGATTTCTGCTGTTCCAGAATCTTCAGATTAGCCTTTTGTAGTTCCTCACGTACAGCGTGCCGTTCAACGGCATATCGTATTGATCGCACCAGCAGATTGCTGTTCACCTGTCCCTTGATCAAGTAGTCCTGGGCACCTTTTTGTACGGCCTTGAGTGCTAAAGTCTCATCATCAAGGCCACTAAGAACCACGATGGGAGTCCTGGCGAACTGACTTTGCATCCTGGTGAAAGTTTCCAGTCCCTGGCTATCCGGCAGCGACAAGTCCAGGAGAACCACCTCGAACCTCTCCGCGAAGAGACTGCGCAACCCTTGACCAAGCCGACCGACTGTAATCACCTCGAATTGGCCATTGGCGACTTCTGCAAGCAGTTCCCGGATCAAGCGGGCGTCTCCGGGGTTGTCTTCAACTAGTAAGACTCTGATAATTTCGCGGCTCATTCCTTTTATCTCGTCGGAAGGGTTACGATGGTTAACCAGAAAGCTTCGACAGACCTTATCACGCTGATGAACTGATCGAGGTCAACCGGCTTGGTGATGTAACAGTTGGCGGAAAGATTGTAGCTCTTCAGGATGTCTTCATCAGCATCAGATGTGGTAAGTACCACGACCGGAATTCTCTTGAGTTGGTGATCGGCTTTGATCTCCTGAAGCACCTCCCGGCCATCTTTTTTTGGAAGATTAAGATCTAGGAGGATCAGGTCCGGACGTGGTGCCTTGGTGTAGCTGTTTTCCCTATGCAGATAGGCCATCGCCTCTACGCCATCTCCCACAACCTGTAGATTGTTACGGACCTTGCCCTCTTTGAGAACTTCCTTGGTCAACCGCACATCTCCAGGGTTATCTTCGATCAAGAGGATCTCAATAGGTTTCCCATTTCTTTGACTGTTCACGGTCAGTTCTCGCTTTCCAACGGAAAAGTGAAGTAAAATGTAGAGCCACGGCCTGGCTCAGACTTAATCCAAATGTGTCCACCGTGACGTTCAACTATCTTTTTGCACATGGCCAAGCCGATCCCGGTTCCGGGGTAAGCATTCCTGCCATGCAGACGCTGAAATATTTCGAAAATGCGCCCGCTATACTCCTTGTCGATGCCGATCCCGTTATCTCGAACCGAAAAAAGCCACTCGTGTTCATGTCTTTCGGCCGCTATGTGAACATGGGGTGCCTCCTCCCGGCGAAACTTGATGGCATTGGCAATCAAATTTTGGAACAACTGAGCCAGTTGAGATGAATCGGCCAGCACAGTCGGCAAAGGGTCGTGGGTCACTCTTGCACCGTTCTCTTCAATAGCAAACTGCAGGTTAGCTAAAGTGATGTCCAACACGCTTTCGCAGGGGGTGGGCTCGAATCCCTCACCCTTCGTACCAACCCGGGAGTAGGCCAGCAGATCTTTGATGAGGTTCTGCATCCTGTTGGCCCCATCCACAGCAAAGGCGATGAAATCATCAGCGTCGGAGTCCAGCTTTTCCTTGTAGCGTCTTTCCAAGAGTTGCACATAGCTTGATATCATGCGCAGTGGTTCTTGCAAGTCGTGGGAGGCCACGTAGGCGAATTGTTCAAGTTCGGCATTGGAGCAGGCAAGTTCCTCAGTCTTCCGCTCCAGGGCCACCTCTGCCCGCTTGCGCTCCGTTATGTCCAGAGCTGTAAAAGTAACACCCCCAGACAGGTCCTCAGGATCTATAGGAGCCAAACTCAACAGTACGTCAAGAACTTCGCCGTCCTTGCGCCGCCAGCGGGTCTCTACAGCTCCTGTTCCCTGCTTGTTGATCTGGGAATACTTCTCCTGCCCGACTAGCTCAAATTCTTCTTCGGTCAGATACAGCATTTTGGCACTTTGTCCCAACAATTCCTCCCTGGAATATCCCGTCATTTCGCAAATGCGATCGTTTGCTTGCTCAATGACCCTGTTACGCAGCATTCCTATGCCCGTGGGAGCAGCTAGAAAGATGCTCCGCAAAGTTGCTTCACGCTCCGCCAGTCCCTTTTCCGTCTGCGCCCGCTCAGCAATTTCTCTGGTCAAGCGATCGTTGGTGTACTTTAATTCTGCGGTACGTTCTTGCACCCGTTTCTCCAACTCTACATGGGCGTCCTGCAAGGCGAACAAGGCTTGATCACGTTGATTGCTCTTCTGCCTCAGCTGGCGCCATCCAAGACCAATTCCCATAAGCCCCAGCACGCACAGGAAAACATGACTCAGGACAAGGTTCTTCAGCTCCTTTCTCTCACTCGCCAGAAAGGTTGCCAGAGGCACTGAAAGACTGACACCCCCGCGGACGTCACCTGTTCTATACCCTTGGTGTCCGTGGCATTTTAAACAACCTTTCTGTGTGTGCATTGGGCGCATGAATCAGAGATAGGGCTTACCATCAATAGTGGTGAATTCCCACGCCTCTTTCGCACCCTTTTCGAAGGAAAGGAGAGCCGCCCGTTCCCATTCATCAGCTTTGTTTTCCGGACGCAGAGGCTTTAAGCTGGTGATGTGCCCAGCAACCCCATAGAGTTCACCGAAATCTTCGTGTATCTGCCGTAGCATGTAGGCTGGATTCATAAGAGTCAGTCTTTTCCCTGATGAGGTTGTGACATCTCGATCAGGAAGATGCGAAAGAAACGGACTGGGAGGTGTGCGTTGGTCGACGGGCACATAGACACCCCCGTGAAGGGTAGCCCAGCTGCGAAAAGCTTGGTCTTTGTTGAAATTGGCTATAGCTTCGCGGAGTGCCATTTTCTTGGTGGTCTTCTGGACTCGATGGATGTTCCAGAGCATGGACCCGGTTATCACTAGGATCCAGACCACTGCGAGAGCCAGGGTGTAATGGTCTAATGTGAGGGATCTGATTTTCTTCTCTGCTCTGGCGAGCATGTCCTGACTTCTATGGGACATAGGGACGGTTCCTTTACCGTCATCCCCGATTTTAGCCTTCTCCCCCCGAGGCAGGTGAACGGGATTGCCGACGATGGGGAGGCTTTCTCTGTATCCCTGGACTGACACTGTTCTTCTGGTAAGATGCGCAGAGGCTGAACTTTCACTCGATCACAGTGGCCATTCTTCATTTGTTGCTGCAGAAGTCGTGCCAACTATTAAATGCAGGGGAAAGAACTAATCCGGTCCAACTCTGCGTCTGTGGTACAGGCGTCAGCATCCCTTTGAGGCGGCTGGTTGGGATAAGCCACTCAGCATGGAGCATAGAGCATAGGGTCAGATGACAGCAGACAGACGACAGATGACAGAAGACAGAGATCAGAGGTCAGGGGTCAGAGGACAGACGACAGATGACAGACGACAGAGGACTACGCAAACCGTATCACGCCAAGGCCTGGCGAATTTCGTTTTCGTGAATACGGGCATGCTCGTAGGCCCAGCGAATGAATCGTTCGAGCTTGCCATGGCCATGAAAGGCATGCAGCCCCTCACGGTCGAGGTCTTCTTCTGATAACTCTCTCACTATAGTGATCGTACCTTCTCGGACTGCTCTGAACTGGCTGATTAGTTCAGCAAGGGTAAGTCCGTCTAATTTGCTAGTTTGGGTGCGATTAAATCGTTCAATATCAAAATCTTCCGGAGAACCAGAACCACCCGATGAAATATTTTTGAAAAGCCAGTGCATCGAGCGTTCGATGGTAATGAAATGCGCCAGGACTTGTTTGGCCGTCCACTGCGCCCCGTCTTGATAGACCTGCACAGTGAGCTCCTCTGCCGTCAAGGATTTGAAAAAGGCGATGGAATCCTCACAACCTTTTTCAAGCTCCGCTATGATATCAGCTCGTCTGTCAGCCATGTGGCATCTCCCGGTTGAGCGTTCATGCAAATATGCCTGTGTATGTTTACATATCCATATCATATCCTAACATTTGCATAACTCAACATATTGGCAAGAGATACGCAATTTACTCGCTTTGCCATTACCCCCAACACCTTTTGCCTGATTAACTTCCAGGCTTGCCTTTATTAAGGTTGACATCCATCAAAATAGCATTAATTTCTTAATGACTACTGATGTAGTATAAATAAGAACTTCCACTGAGTTCTTGTAGTCATCTCAGTGACGCTAGTACTTACCGAAACCTTGGGAGAAGAAAATGTCACTTCCCAGCTCCAACATTTCAACTGATCCTACCTCTAACCCGCCGAAAGTCCTCTTGCCTGGAGAGGGCAAATCTGTGGCCATTGGCAGTGGTGCCCGCTGCACTTTCAAGGTTGTCGGCACAGACACGTACGGTCATTTCGGTCTATTTGAGTATGAGATGGAGCCAGGAACTGCCGGACCTAAACCGCATATCCACCAGGAGATGGAGGAGATTTTCTATGTCGCCGAAGGAGAGGTCGAACTTCTGGTTAATAATGAGAAAATAACTGGGCGAGTCGGTACGCTTGCACTGGTTCCCAGAGGAACGGTTCACGCCTTTTCCAATCCAGGTAAAGAGCGCTCCACCTTGCTCATCATGTTCTCCCCGGCAGATTCACGTGAGCAATACTTTGAGGGCCTGGCTGAGTTGACCAAAGGAGGGAGGAAACCGGACCTGAAAGAGCTCCTAGAGTTGATGCGGAAGCACGACCAGGAACCGGTGGAAATGGAGGGCTGGACCTTTTAGCCTTCATGCAAGAGATTCAAAACCCAAAATGTCATCATTTGCGATAAGTCGAAATAGGAAATGGAACAGTCGATAACTCTTGAGATCTTTTCTGATTATCTCTGACCGTTCTGTTGGCTGGCGGAGCCAGCCCTGGCAGAATTAACTCAGTTGGAACCAGCGGTCGGAATTGTCTGGCGCGCCTTTGAGTTGCGGCCTGAGCCGGTGCCCCTCCTTGACCCGCAGGGAGAGTATCTGAGCCGGGTGTGGCGTGAACATGTCTATCCCTTAGCCGCACGAATGGGCATGCCACTGCGGCTACCGCCGGTGCAACCCCGTTCCCGCCTTGCCCACGAAGCGGCCAAATGGGCCAACAGCCAAGGCCGATTTGGAGAGTATAATATTGCCATTTTCCGAGCCTTCTTCGAACACGGCGATGATATTGGCCAGCCTGATGTCCTTGGCCGGCTGGCAGCAGACATCGGCCTCGAATCCCAGGTTTTGCGCGCATCTCTGGATAACGGCGAGTTTACCGGTCAGGTCCTGGCGGATGAAGATGAAGCTCAAAAGATCGGGGTGCGGGCGGTGCCCGCCTTTGCCGCCAACAGTCGGATACTGGCTTCCGGAGTTCAGACTGCGGCAACCCTTCAGGCGCTGATCAGGCGGGTGCCAGGAGCAGGAGCCGTGGTGGGACGAAGCCAATACTAGGAGGATTTTATCAACTCTATGAGCCCGAAAAAGTCGGGCCGATGGTAGGATCAAGTATACCCCCCACACCGGTATACTCTTCTTGCTTTCTCATTGAGGATGAAGACATCAGTTTCGACACATCCGTACACTGGCATTTGGGGCATTGTGGGGCTGGATCACTGGTAGACACCACGAGCACTTCAAAGTTGTGAGAACACTCTTTACACTCATATTCGTAAATCGGCATTATCTCCTCCACAAAAAGTTAATGGGTAATTTAAATTTATCTCGAAAAAATTGAACGCTTCCCAGTTCCTCATAGATATTTATGTGGATAGTCACTTTATAACACTGAAGCCTACCTTTAATCAATCACCCAAACCTACAAGGTACAGGACTGTCCATAACAAGAAGAGCGCAAATGGGGTCGGGCCAAGCAAAGTAAAAGAAGGGCATAGGGTATGGCGCAGAGGACAGATGGCAGACGACAGACGACAGAGGGCAGATGACAGACGACAGAGGACAGAGATCAGAGGTCGGAGGTCAGAGGTCAGACGACAGACGACAGCAAGTCAAACGGTCAATTCGTCGAATAGTCAAATGGTTATGAATAGCCACGATGACGAGTTAACGATTTGCCTATTTTCCTAGTTTACCAATCGACCATTTGACTAATTGACTAAATGTTAGGG
>JAJDNB010000151.1 GCA_022340905.1 Deltaproteobacteria bacterium
CTGAGAATTTGGGTCAGTTCTCCTCCTGCATGATAATCCTGGAGTCTGCCACCAGGATTCCTTGTGGGTAAGCGAAGACCGGGTTCAAATCAATTTCCACCATGTTCGGATACGCTTCAGCTATCTGGGCAACCGCTAGTAGGCAGTCGGCAAGTGATTCTATATCCACCGGTGGTTGTCCTCGGTATCCAGCAAGTATTTGATATCCCTTTATTTCTTGGATCATCTCCAGGGCATCCTCTCGAACTAAAGGCAGATGACGCAGCGCCACATCGCGGAAAATCTCCACCAGGACACCACCAAGCCCAAAAAGGATAATTGGGCCGAACTGGGGATCGCGGTTCATGCCTACGATAACCTCCTGACCAGACGGAGCCATCTTATTTACCAAAACACCATCAATCTGCGCCTGGGGAAATGCTTTGCGGACTCTTGTCACCACTTGGTTGTAGCCATTTTCTACTGCTTCAGGGGTGTCCAGGTTCAGTACTACCCCACCAGCATCGCTTTTGTGAACTATGTCAGGGGAGCTTATTTTAAGAGCTACAGGGAATCCCTGCTCTCGAGCAATTTCACTGGCTCTTCTGGGGCTATCGGCCAGGCCGAAAGGAGTGCAGTTCAAACCCTTTTCAGCAATGAGCGCAAGGGCTTCGTGAGGCGACAACTGCCTGCCCGTTGCATCAAGGGTCAAGGTAGGTCTTTGAGGTGGGGCGAGGCTGCTGCGGTCCAAGACCTGAGCCAGTGCCTTGACGCCCCGCTCAGGGGTAGGAAAGACAGGTATTCCCTTAAGGTGCATGAGTTCACGCTCCCGTCTTTCCACATCCGCTCCCCCCAAAAAAATCACCAGTTCGTTGGCCTTAGGAGTCACCACTTGTGAAGCGCCGTCCACCGGATCCCCAAAAATCACCCCCAAGGTGTCGAAGTAATCCCTGGTTTCTCTGATAACCTCTGCAAACATCTTGGCGGTGGCATCGCCGGTAAGATCTATTGGGTTGGCCTTAATAGCATGGGCTGGTATGAGAGGAGTAATGGCCTCAGCCACTTTTGCAGGCAAAGGAGCTGCGTCAATCCCCTCCTGTTCGGCCTGATCAGTGGCAAGAATGGCTGCGCCGCCCGAGGTGGTGATGAAAAGAATCTTGTTACCTTTCGGTGGCTCGAGGTAAGCAAGCGCCTTGGCGTAGTCGTAGAATTCCTCCATGGTATAGGCCCGGCACACATTGTGTTTTTGGAACAGAGCATCGTAAATGGCATCTGCCCCAGCCAGTGCTTTGGTGTGTGATTCTGCGGCGACCTTACCCCTGGGTGTGCGGCCGGATTTAAGTACAACCAAGGGTTTTCGCAACCTATCCATTACTTCGATGAAACGATCAGCCCGCTTTATGCCTTCTATGTAGGCTGCAATAACATCAGTATTGTCGTCTTGGTTGAAGTAGTCGATGAGATCGGCTTCATCTACATCGGCTCGGTTGCCCATACTGACAAAACTTGAAACACCGAGCTTCTCCTCGGAAAACCAGTCCATCATAGCCGCTCCCACGGTACCGCTCTGGGAGATGACCGCTACTTTGCCGCGATAGGTAAGCAGAGGCCAGGAAGCGCAGAGTGGATGGTGTGGATTGTTCACCCCTTGGCAGTTGGGTCCGATAAGCCTCACTCCATACTTGCCAGCCAATTCAGCAGTCTGGTTCTGCAATTCTTCACCTTCTGGTCCAGCCTCGCTGAATCCGCCGGTAATGATCACCGCACCCTTGACACCTTTTTCACCACAATCCTGAATAGCCTGAGGGACGAAACGGGCCGGAATGATAAGGACCGCTAGATCGGGCGGCTGTTGAAGATCTTTCACGTTGACATGGCAGGGAAGGTCTAGGATTGCATCAGCTTTCGGATTGATTGGATAGACAGTTCCCTTGAACCCACTATCCAAGATGTTTCTCAAAATCTCATGGCCTAGTTTGTTTGGGCTGGTGGATGCTCCGATGACTGCCACGCTCTTTGGTCTGAGGATGGCATCCAACTGCCTCACCGGATCAGATGCGGTCATGCTTTACCTCCTAAACTCGCAAAGCGTAAATCAAGCTGGCAGCTGACAGCCAGCAGCAGGCAGGGAAAAGGAATGTTGGGCACAGCTGACCCATCCTTCTAGCTGAAAAGCCTTGCGCCTTGCGCCTTGTGCCCTGCGCCTTTTTACTTTCCTTTTTCAGCCATCTTGCTGTTGAACTTCTCGGCATTGATGATAAAGCGTTCGTGGCTGGCTTTGCCGATTTTTTCGACTTCGTCAAAACCTTCTACTTCAAAGGTGAGTTTTCTGCCGTCGACCTCAACAAGTTTGGCGTTGAAGCGCACTTTCATTCCGATTGGCGTAGCCGCAATGTGGGAGAATTTCATGCCAATCCCCACAGTTTGCTCTCCTTCGTCAAGAAAAGGGAGGACCATCTCGGCACATACTTCCTCGAAGTGACCCACCATGGCTCGAGTGGCATAGACATTGGGAACATGAGGAAATACTTTTTGCGCCGACAGATCCTCTGTGACTTGCCGTTCCATTTCGTGGGTCAGGCCTGCTTTCAATTCCTCGCTCATAGCTTATCCCTCCGTTGCTATTTGTTCTAACATAATAAAAGAATATGTAAATTTTACTTCCAAAAGTTGGTTAAAACTATATCACTCTCACCCAAATGAGAAGTTGGGGATGGTGAGTTAACGGTGAGAATGCGATGTATTTGGATTTATTATAAAATGAATAGTACCTGAAAATTCTGATCCAGTAGTCTATCAAGAACTATTTCAGAAAAGCAAGCACTATAGGTCAGCCAGACGATAGAACCTGCTTGCATTTGCTGCTGTGATCGAGCCTACTTTATCCACAGATAAATCATACAAATCTGCCAGGCGGGAAACGATGGTTTCGAGGAAAGCCGGCTCATTTCTTCGCTGGGTTCGTCGGGGTGATAGAGCTGGACTATCGGTTTCGGTGAGAATGAGCTCCAGGGGAACTCCAGTGATGGCCTTCTGCAGCTCAGAACTGAAAAGTAGTATGGCCGAAAGAGATAGATAAAATCCATGGGCGGTTATCTCCCTGGCCATCTCTCTCGTTCCGGCAAAGCAATGGAACAAAACCTCCGTTTTGCAATGGGCAACCACTTCTAGCGCAGCTTTTTCTGCTTGGCGGGCATGAATAACCAGAGGGAGGCCCATGGCCTCCGCCTGGGTCATGGCATCCTCCAGCACTTCGAGTTGTCGCTGGCGCAGACGTTGATCCTTGATGTGGTAAAAATCAGGGCCCACCTCTCCCAATGCCACGATCTCCTCTTTGACACTCTTTATGGCCTGCCATATCTGGCTCAATTCTTCTTTGTTTACCCTTGCTCCATGCCTTGGATGTATTCCCGCTGTCACCTTGATGAAATCAGAATATTTTCTGCGAATGGCAAGGCTTTTCTGCAAGCTTTCCAGGTCAACCGCAGATACTATAGCTGCCTGTAACTTCTCTTGGGCCCGCTGGACTACCTCATGGAGATCGTGATGATATTTGTCTGAATATAAGTGACAATGAGCATCGATCATGATGTTACTAAACAACCGTTCAAGTCGTTCAAGTCTTTGAAACCGTTAAAATCGTAAAAATCTTAGAAGCCGTCAAGTCCGGAGGTCAGAGATCAGAGGTCAGAAGTCAGACGACAGCAAGTCAAATCGTCAATATGTCAAATAGTCAAATGGTTATGAATGGTCACGATGACCAATTAACGATTTGCCTAATTTCCCAATTGACCAATCGACGAATCGACCATTTGACTAATCACCTAATTTTCTAATTTTCTCATTCCCAAATCTGCATACCGCAATGAGCTTTATCCTGTGTCAGCTATAATGCCAAAGAGGCTCTCGTGGAGATGGGGGTGATTGCGCAGTTGGTCCCCACTACCAGAGAGAGTGATTCTGCCCTCCTCAATAAGATAGGCTCTGGTGGCAACGCTCAAAATCCTGCGCACGTGTTGGCCGGCCAGAAACAGGGTGAGTCCGTGGCGACGTATTTGTTTCAGAGTGTGGCAGAGTCGATTTATGTCCCTGGGAGCCAGACCCAAAAAGGGGTCATCAAGCATAAGCAGACTGGCCCCAGTCATGATCCCCCTTGCTAGAGTGAGCATTCTCTTTTGACCGCCACTCAGGGTATTAGCCGATTGGTGTCGTTTATCGGCAAGCGCTGGAAACAAATTGAATACGGAGTCCAGTCGGCTGGCTTTGCCTTGCCGGGATATATATGCTCCTATCTCGAGATTCTCCAGAACACTCATGAGGGGAAAAACCTTCATGCCTTCGGGGACATAGACGAGCCCCCGCCGTACGACCTCGTGAACGGCAAGGTCATGTAGTGTTTTCCCCTGGTAGGTTACTTCTCCGTGAATGGGCCGCAAAAGGCCGGCCACTGCTTTCATCAGGGTGGTTTTCCCTGAGCCGTTCGGTCCCACAATGGAAACTATCTGACCTGTACAGACTGTCAGGTTTACCCGATTGAGGGCTTGAACATCTCCGTAAAAGTAACTCAAATTGCGTATAGCCAGTAGAGGTTTGTCATTTTGCACAGCAAGATCCTTGTGGCTTACGACCTTCGCCGCCCAGCGCATAGAGCATAGCGCATAGCGGCAAATTTCGAAATTCGAATTTCGAAATTAAAAATCCGCAATCCTGGGCTCCATGCCCTCTGCCTTTTGCCTTATTTTCTAAATAAATATCTGTGTGAATCTGTGTCTTGCAAATGCTGCCGGCTGCCAATTGCTAGCTGCCAGCTTTATGTTCGCTATGGGCTTAGCGCTCTGCGCTCTGCGCTTCATCGTCATGCCGTGTTCCCAAATAGGCCCGGATGACCTTGCGGTTTCTCATGACCTCCTGTGGTTTGCCTTCCGCAATCTTTTCTCCGTGGTCAAGGGCCAGCAGCCGGTCGGACACCGTCAGGCTGAGGCTCATGAAGTGATCAACGATAAAGAGAGTTACGCCGCGCTCTCGCGCCCTCTGAACCAGCTCCGCAGCCTGTTTTACTGCAAGGGGACTGAATCCGGCAACGACTTCGTCAAGAAGTAAAAGTTTTGGCTCGGTTGCCAGGGCGCGAGCCAAATCCAGCCTGCGACGCTCACTGAGAGTGAGTTCTCCTGCAAGCGCATCCTCTTTGTGAGCTAACCCCACTAGCTCCAGAAGCTGTCGAGCCATATTAGTGTCTTCAGTATGAGGAAAAAGGTGGAATTTGCCACTGAAAATGCGACCTACTACCACATTCTCCAGCACGCGCATCCTGGCAAAGGGGCGGGATGACTGAAAAGTCCTACTGATGCCGTACCGCTGGATCTCGTGAGGCCTGTAAAAAGTAATATCCTTGCCCTCAAACCAGACCCTGCCGCTACTAGGCTTGTGACGGCCGGTGATCAGGTTGAACAGAGTTGTCTTGCCAGCTCCATTAGGCCCGACAAGACCGACAATTTCACCTTCCTCGAGATCGAAGTCGATCTCTTTGAGGGCCCAGTGTTCTCCAAACCTTTTACTCAATGCTTCCAGTCTTAATAGAGACAAATTGTCCCTTCCGCAACTGCCCCCAAAAGCCTGAGGGCAAAAAGAGAATAGCCAGAACGATTACTGCACCATAGAGGAATTCATGTCCTGCGGGCAGCAAGGGGTGAAAAACGAACTGATCCAAGGGATAAAGAACCAGAGCAGCCAAGGCCGGACCAACAATAGTGAACCTCCCTCCGCAGATGGCGAAGATCACTGGTATAGCGGAGAAATGTAGGCCATAGACCATTCCAGGCTCGATGTAATGGACAAGGTGGGCGTAGCAGGCACCGGTGATTCCGCTGAATAAAGCACTGAGCAACAGCGCCAGTAAACGATAGCCCTGGACCCGAATCCCCAAGGACGCGGCTGCAGTCTCCTCTTCCCGTATTGCTTGAAGAGCCAGCCCCAGATTGGATCGCAAGATGAGTGTTACTGTGGCCAACAGTAGCAAGCCAAAAACGAGGACAAAATAGTACGAACCTATAGAGCTGGCGCCGATGTCGAAATAAAGAGGTCCCAAACGCAAACCAGGGAGACCAGGCAGGCCAACGAGCCCGAGTGATCCTCGGGTGAGACTGTCCCAATTGTCTGTGAGTACTCTGGGAATTTCCACGAAGGCGAGAGTTGCCAGGGCGAAATAGGCCCCTCGAAGCCGACGGCAAAAGAGCCAAACGCCCAAGGCAATTACTGCTGCTGCAAAACCTGCGAGAGGAATGGTGGCCCAAGGGGAAACACCTGACTCCAAACTCAGAAGTCCAGAAGTGTAAGCGCCCACGCCAAAAAAAGCTGCATGGCCCAGAGAAATGGAGCCGCTGATAGCAAGAATGTTCCAAGCAAGAGCCAAAATTGCCAACAACAAGGCGTGGGTGAATACTTGTAAAATGTAATCGTTACCCCCTGACAGCAAGGGAAGGGCAAGTAAGATTGCTAACCCCAGAAGCAGGACCATGTGGGCTAAGGGTAAATGTTTCATCGGTGCACTTGTGGGTTGTTCCCTCGTCATTGCTCTTCTCTTCCCAGAATGCCGTGTGGTCTTAGGGCCAGCAAGGTGAGTAACATTATGGCGCTCACCAATTCTCGCCAGCTTGCTCCCAGGAGTACGACTGTGCAGGATTCCGCAAAGCCCAATATCCAGCCTCCCAGGATCAACGTGCGAATTTGTCCTACCCCGGCAAAGATAGTAATGGTAACGGCAATGAGGGTAGCTTGCAGGCCGGCAGTGGGATAAAGGTAATGGATCGAGCCGAAAAGGGGGCCTGCCAAGCCTATGAGCACTGCTCCTATGGCAAAGGCCAAAATCCCCATCCCTCTCACATTAATGCCCGCCAAGGCGGCTGACTCCCTGTCTTGAATGGTTGCTCTCAATGCCTTGCCCAGGTAGGTGTGGTGCAAAAGCACATAGGTTAGAGCGAGTACCAGCAAGGAAATGGTCAGGAGGGTGAACTGACCGTAACTCAGAGAGAGTCCGGGGAGGTGTATTCTCTGGTTCAGAAGGGGAACGCGAATTAAGCGGTAGTCACCGGAGAAGAAAAAAAGCATCCCGTTTTGAAGCAAGATGGCCAAGCCAAAGCTGAGGACAATGGAGTTCATTTCCATGGGCTCTCGCAGTCGGGAAAAGAGACGCTGCAGAATTAAACAAAGTACAAGCGTTGCTAAGATTGCTGCGGGAAAGGTCAGAAGGAGAGAAACCCCGTAAGTTTTCCACATCCAGTAGGCCACATAACCGGCAAAGACAATAAGTTCCCCGTGGGCAAGATTAAAGGTGTGGGTTACCCCAAAGATCAAGGCGAATCCCAGTGCCACAAGGGTATAGAATGAGCCCAAGGTGATCCCGGATACGAGAACAGTGGTCCACATGAGCGTTACTTTCGTTCACCCCATTTGGGCATTGGATAGATGGGGGCAGCAGTGGCTCGATCTGGTGGATAGACAACCTGGAGTCTGCCGTTTTGGATCTGGACGACCAGGTGTTGATAGTGCAATGGATCACCGTGCTTATCGAAGGCAACCCGCTCCATGGGTAGGAGAAGATCGAGCTCTGTAAGGGCTTTCCGGATGTTAGGTCCCGTGAGTGCCTTGTCCCGGCCCACAACATTCCCCATTGCTGTGAGGAGCACGCGGGTGGAAGTGTAGCCGTGCATGTTAGTAGTATTGGGTTCGCTCTGGAACATGCGGCGGAACCGTTCGACAAAAGCCTCAGAGATTTTTTCAGTACCTGGCAGAGTGATTTCAGGATCCCAGGCGCAGGTACTGTAGAGATACTCACCATTTTCCCCCATCTCACGAATAAAGCTTTTGTAGGCAATTCCAAAGGGGCCGATATAGGCCTTGGGGGATACCCTATTTTCTTTCAGTTGGCGCACAAAAAGGAGGTGATCGGCAGAAAATCCACCAGAGACAATGACGTCTATATTGAGGCTGGCAAGCTTGCCTATGAGAGGGGTAAAGTCAGGAGTGCCTGGACGAAATTTCTCCATAACGTGCAAGGCAATCCCACGAGAATGCAGACACTTTTCCAGACCATGGGCGAACTCTGTGGAGCCAGGGGTGGCCGCGTAGAGAATTGCCAATCGCCGGGGACGCAATTGTTCAGATAGTATGTTGCAAATGGGCTGGATGAAACCCTGGAGCTTAGCCACCCTGAAGAAATAAGGATTTTCATCCTGGCTAAGCTCTTTCTGGAGGCTGGCACTTGCCACGTAGGGCACCTCATATTTTTTGGCCACTTCGCTAATCGGTCCTACCAGTGAATCGACATAGCCGCCGGTGAGTCCAACTACTTTCCTCCAGCCGCACAATTCTTCGGCTCTTGATATGGCCACATCCGGCTGGCTTTGGTCGTCCCGGGAGATGAGTTCTACTCGCCTGCCGTTCAATCCGCCCCTGTCATTCACTTCAGCAACAGCCACGGCTACGCCTTGATGGATCTCTAAGCCCTGCTTAGCGAGTCTGCCGGTGAGGGGATTTATCTCCCCTATCTTTATAGGTTCGGCCACCACAGTAGCAGTGGTGCACCAAAAGAAGAAAAGCAAAAAGCAGACCGCTGACCAGCTAGGTTTGCATAGCACTTCCCTATCTCCTTCAGCAATCGAGATAATCTCAAGCCATCTTACCGAACTTTGCAGTAGGTTGAAAGAGAAAAAAAGTACAAACTTAAATGCTAGATTCTCGATACTGGATACTCGATACTGGATTTTTGACGTGGTTTTATCGAGCATCCAGCATCTGCGCACGAAAAAAAATCCCCTCACCCGAAGAGGGGAGGGGATTGATGTTTCCAGCGGTTTCACCAGATTCTATTTTTTCGGTGGGCGCAAGTGACGGCGCAAGAGTTTTCCTGTGGGAGTTCGGGGCAGGGACTCTCTGTACTCGATGGCCCTGGGCAGCTTGTAAACGGCGATGTGCTCCTTCAAAAAGCCTTTCAGTTCTTCGAAGAACTCATCGTTGCCCTCATATCCCTCTTTCAATACCACAAAGGCTTTGGTGATCTGGCCCTTGTCGGGATCGGGGATGCCCACCACACCTGCCTCGGCAATAGCCGGATGCTTTTCCAGGGCCTCTTCCACTTCAGCAGGACCGATGCGGTAGCCGGAGCTCTTGATCATGTCATCTTCACGGGAGACGAAGCAGATGTTGCCATCTTCTTTCATAAAGACCGCGTCGCCCATTTGGTTCCAGCCTTTTACCACGCCCTTCTTTTGCGACTTGAGCAGCCTTTCATCGTCTGTGTAGGGCTTCCAATACAGCGTCCCTGAAGCACCCTTGAGAATCATGCTGCCCACCTCGTTCGGCTTGCAATCATTGCCGGACTCGTCAATAACGCGGACCTGAACACCGGGCAGGGGTTTCCCGATAGAGTCGGGCACCGGCTCAGAATTCATGGTGTTGGAAGTCACCAGGTGCAGCATTTCAGTGCCGCCCAAACCTTCCCAGATAGGCTTACCGGTGAGTTCCTGCCAACCTTTGAGGGTTTCAGCACCGAGGGCGTCACCACCCGAGGTGTACAGACGAACCGAGCTGACATCGTAGTCCTTGAAAGCGGGGAATTTCATCAAGGCCCGATAGGCAGTGGGAAGACCGGTAAGAATAGTTATCTTGTGCTTTTGGATGAGATCCATCATGTCCGGAGGACTGAACTTGGGTATGAGCGAGATGGCGGCTCCTCCTTCAAAGGGAAGAAGGGTGAAGGTGCCAAAGCCGGCGGCAAAGGAAACCGGGGCGGCTCCGCCCAAAACGTCTCCGGGTTTCATCTTGTAGACGTATTTGTTGACAATCCTAGCCTCTATCACCGCTGATCGGACAAAGTGCACACAACCTTTGGGCATGCCAGTGGTGCCGGAAGTATAGAGCATGATCCCGATGTCATTGGCTTTGAGCATGGTGGGCTCAAGGTCGGGAGAGCCGGCCTCGAGCATCTCTTCAAAGACCATGTTCCCGGCGGCTTTTACCTCGTCGGGATTGCCCCCGATAACAATAACTTTGGTACCGTGCTTAAGATTGGGCTTGGCTTTTTCCACCTGCTCTACGAGAGGGGCGTTGACCACGAAGAACTTCATCTCGGAGTCATTGGCCACAAAGGCCACCTCTTCCGCTGACCACAGGGGTGAGGTGGGTACCGGGATGGCGCCTACTTTCTCAATGGCAAAAACGGTTACCACAGCCTGAGGTGAGTTGACCAAGCGGATGCCAACCCGATCTTGCGGTTCGACGCCGGCATCTTTCAGGGAGTTACCGAATTTGTTCACCTGTTGCTGGAGTTGAGCATAGGTGATGGTCTTATCCATAAATTTAATCGCAGGGTTGTCACCCCTGCCTTCTCGCACGTGGCGGTCGACCAGAAAGTCGGCCAGATTCAGATCCGTGGGAGTGTCGGCAAACTCTTCAGGAACAAGGTACTCAGGCCACATGTCTTTTGGTGGTAGGTAATTTTCAGGTATTTTCGACATAGTATAAACCTCCGTTAACAATTGCCTCTCATTTAAACAATCAGGTCCACGCCTCCGAGGAAAACCCTGAGGCTATGACCATCTATCTTGCCGTACTGTCCAATTTTGCCTTTATACTACCAATGCGAGGGTTAAGCAGATTATATGGGGCGGCGATGTGAGGCCTCACCTCCTTTCCACTTGAATTGTTAGGACAATATGGCAGTACTAATATCCGCCCTGTCTAGATAACCTCGGGGCATTTACTCTCGCGATTTCTCCCCGTTATTGGTAAATGATGATGAAAGGAGGAACGCGCAAGGGATTTCAGCTCTCCTAGGTTGGCTAGGGAATTGAAGAAACGACCTTGTGTCCCTGCTCTTCCAAAGCCTGGCGCAATGGTTCAGTGTCACATTTTTCGATGCGAAAAGAATAAATTCTTTCGGGAGAATCTTGCCGCAAGATGCCCACACTGATGATCTCACCATTGTGCTCTCGAATTATCCGGGATACTTCTTGAAAGGCATCACGCGCATCGCTAAGTTGAACGTCGAGGCGCGAACTGGCCCCGAGTACGCCCATGATGTCTATAAATGCTCTGAGGATGTCGACGACGGTAATTACCCCTACCAGTTTGCCGTCCTCTAACACAGGCATACCGCCAATTTTGTGTTCAGTTATGAGAAGGGCTGCCTGTTCAAGAACGTCAGTGGAGCTGACTGTAACAGGATCGGCGATCATGACATCGCCAACGGTCAAATCCTCTATCATTGAGGCTATGAGGGCCCCCCGAAGGTCGGTGTCAGTAACCCATCCAACCAAATGCCTTTCCCGGTTTACCACCGGGAGGTGGCGGATGGAGTGGGTCTTCATCAACTCCATGGCCTCTTGGATTGAGGCCTTCGGAGAGACAGCCACAGGATTTCTGGACATCCGTCGGGCTACCAGCATGAAAAATTAACCTCTTTCTTTGGGCCCTGTTTACTCATTAAGGATGTCAAAAAGTTCTTTCCAAAATCCCAACTCAAAGGCCTCTATCCGCAGAGAACGGGACAAATTTGAATGAGGAAATCAATTTGGGAATTCGGTAGGAAAGACTAGGGCCTTTCACAGCCATAAGATTCAGCCGCGACCCAATATTATGGTCTCCTAGCACGAAACATCCGGGCTAGATCTTCGAAACTAAAGTAAAATCACTATAGGATGACTCAGGAGAAATTGCAAGAGAAAAAAGGTGCATGCTCGCTCTAGACAACCATCTTCCCTTTCCTTGACATTTAACCTTTGCTTGCTATACTTGACGTGTTTCAACCCCTGGACAGAGGGGAATGTTGTATATTGTAAGCATTCCTGGCAAGGCAGAATCTATCCGGAAACTCCAGCTCGATACTCGCTGAGGCTTCCAATCATAAATACCCAATTTTGGTACCCTCATTGGTACCCGCAACTGATTGCGTGGGGGTTCAGAGAGTTGCATTGCGAAAGAAACCCCAAAAATTGACGCGGAGATTGCGGAGAAGGGCCATTTATGGATGGGAGCTAGTTAGGAGATGAGCCCTTGAGCAAATGCAAGTTCATCTTTGTAACCGGTGGGGTGCTCTCTTCTCTGGGCAAAGGGCTCGCATCTGCCGCTATAGGAGCCCTATTGGAGAGTCGTGGTCTGCGGGTGACTCTGCAAAAATTGGATCCCTACATTAATGTCGATCCTGGAACAATGAATCCCTTTCAACATGGAGAGGTTTACGTCACCGATGACGGGGCAGAGACAGATCTCGATCTTGGGCATTATGAAAGGTACACCTCGGCGAGAATGGGTAGGAAAAACAATTTTACCTCCGGCAGCATCTATTATTCGGTAATTACTAAAGAACGGAGAGGAGACTATTTGGGTGGGACCGTCCAAGTAGTTCCCCACATTACTGATGAAATCAAAAAGTGCATTTTTGGGGTCACCGATGATGTGGATGTGGCCATCATTGAAATAGGTGGCACGGTTGGCGATATTGAAGGGTTGCCTTTTCTCGAGGCTATCCGACAGGTTAAGTCGGATGTGGGAAAAGAAAACGTCGTCTATATCCACCTCACTTTGGTTCCCTATATTCGGGCAGCCGGCGAGGTTAAGACCAAACCAACTCAACACAGTGTTAAAGAGTTGAGCAGCATTGGCATTCAACCGAACATCCTATTGTGTCGCACCGAGATAGATCTGAGCAAAGAGATTAAGGCTAAAATCGCCCACTTTTGCAACGTAGAACCCGAGGCGGTTATCACGGCTCAGGACGTGGAGAGTATCTACGAAGTGCCCTTGAAGTTCCACCAGCAGGGTTTGGATGACAAGATTGTACAGTTTCTCAATATTTGGACCAGGGCGCCACGCCTGGAACAATGGGAAGAACTGGTTTACAAACTCAAAAACCCCACATATGAGGTTAACATTGGCATAGTGGGTAAGTATATTGACTTGCGGGAATCATATAAGAGTCTGAACGAGGCTTTAGTTCATGGCGGAGTTGCTAATGACTGCCGGGTGACTCTTTCTTATATCGACTCTGAGGAGGTTGAGAAGGAGGGGGGCCACGACCTGTTGGCACAAGCAGATGGAATCCTGGTGCCGGGCGGCTTTGGCGCTCGTGGATTTACCGGCAAGATCAAGGCAATCAAGCATGCCAGGGAGAACCGAGTGCCCTTTTTCGGTATCTGTCTCGGGATGCAGATGGCAGTCGTGGAATTCTCCCGCAATGTTGCCGGTATCGATGAAGCGCACAGTATGGAGTTCGATCCGGATACCAGGGAGCCGGTGATTTACCTCATGCGCGAGTGGTACGATTACCAAACCAAGAGTGTCCAGCGGCGGGATGAGAATTCCAACCTGGGTGGCACCATGAGACTTGGGCAGTATCCCTGCATGCTGGAAGAACACTCCAATGCATCCCAAGCTTATGGCAAGTCTGAAATCTACGAGCGCCATCGACACCGCTATGAGTTCAACAACGACTACCGGGAAATTCTCGGCAGTAAGGGCCTGAGGTTTACCGGACTGTCTCCTGATAAGCAACTGGTTGAAATCGTAGAACTGTCGGATCATCCCTGGTTTCTCGGTTGTCAATTCCACCCCGAATTTAAGTCACGACCAATGGATCCCCACCCCCTTTTCCGAGATTTCATCAAATATTCTTTAGAGAACGCTATTCAGCGAGGCAAATCCAACGCAGCTTAAGCTGCCGTGCTACCAACGGTTGAAAGGGTAATCATGTCAGCCATTGTCTTGGATTCATTGACCATTGGCGATGGTCGCCTTTTTTTCATAGTCGGGCCATGTGTTATAGAAAGTGGTCAGGCTACTCTGGCCCTCGCCGCCGATCTAAAAAAGTTGGCAGACAAATGGAAGCTTCCTCTCATCTTTAAGAGTTCCTATGATAAAGCAAACCGCTCTTCTCACAAATCATTTCGTGGGCCTGGGCTGGAAGAGGGACTTGAGATTCTCGCCACAGTTCGACGGGAGTTCAATTTGCCCGTGCTCTCCGATGTGCACTCAGTTGCAGAGGTGGAAGAAGCGGCAAAGGTTCTGGACATTCTTCAAATACCAGCGTTTTTATGTCGTCAAACTGACCTGATAATGGCTGCAGCAACAACGGGCAAGCCGGTTAACGTGAAGAAAGGTCAGTTCATGGCGCCCTGGGATATGGCCAATGTGGTGGCCAAGGTTCACGCCCAGGGGAATCACCAGGTGATGCTCACCGAGCGTGGAACAACCTTTGGCTACAATAATTTGATTGTGGACATGCGCTCCCTCCAGTTAATGAGAGAGCATGGCCTGGTCGTATTTGACGCCACCCATAGTGTTCAGTTACCCGGAGGGGCTGGAGAAAGCTCTGGAGGAGATCGGCACTTTGTGGAAACCTTGGCACGAGCTGCAGTGGCTGTGGGAGTGGATGGAGTATTTTTGGAAGTGCACAGAGACCCCGAGCAGGCACGCTGCGATGGCCCCAACTCTCTGCCCATTGCAGATATGGAGGATCTCGTGCGGGTCTTGTTAGCAATTCACCATGCGATCACTCTTTAGACCGTGGCGAAGGGTGGTAGGATAACCACGAAGGACACAAAGGACACAAAGAAGGATATAATACATCCGTAAGGTTTTAAAATGGCATTATTTCCTTTGTGAACTTTGTGCTCTTTGTGGTTGATTCTCCAGCTGCCTCTACTACAGTAGTAGGAGATCTGAAGGTGGAGTTTTTGACGAGTGAGGAAGAGGCTAGAGAACGGGCAGGGCAAATCAAACTGTTGATTTTGGATGTTGACGGGGTGCTCACTGACGGCGGCCTCATTTGGCATGCCGATGGCCAGGAAAGTAAAGTTTTTAATGTCCGCGACGGCCATGGCATTCGTTTGCTCCAGCGGGCTGGGATAGAGGTGGCCTTGCTCACAGGCAGGGGATCGCAGGTGGTTGATCACCGCGCACGTGATCTCGGGATTACCCTTGTGGTGCAGGAGAGCAAGAACAAGTTGTCTGACTACGAGGAGATTTTGCAGCAACGGAGGCTTGGTAATCAGAGTGTAGCCTACGTGGGTGATGATCTGGTAGATGTACCCGTTTTTAGACGGGTGGGACTGGCAGTGGCGGTTGCGAACGGCGCTTCTCATATTCGACCGTATTGTCACGTTAGCACCCTGAGCAAAGGCGGCCAGGGGGCAGTGCGAGAGGTTTGCGAATTTTTGCTTCAGGTTCAGGGCAAGTGGCAGGGGATTACTGCCGTCTACTTCACCTCGGATATTGCTTGATTTTTGCGCTGGAGATAAAAATATAAGCATTTGTAATTATTGATATTATTGTTTCACTATAGGTGACAACGGGCTTTACACTGTATTGAGGCCTGTGGTATATGTGATATACACGACCGGTTATGAAAGTAAATGGGCCCGGAAGTTGCATATCTCAGATAAGAGGGTCTCACTCATTGGAGCGACAAGTCGATGGTGCAGCATTTTTGGCAGCGTATCCGTTTGATTCGGTGGCTCCTTTTCCTGGCCATGGCTGGCGCGGTGATAGCAATTTTCGTAGGGTTGAAGGTGCGCTCGGCAAGTGAAGCCCTTCCGGCCATCGCGGCTGAACTGACCAGCGAGGATGGCAATCTGACTCTCAAAAATTTTGAATACCGGGACGTGAAGCAAGGGAATTCTCGCTGGACTGTGTGGGCAGATACGGCGACGTATTTTGAGGAGAGAAAAGAAACTGAACTTGACCAGGTGAGGGCAGTATTTTTTCTCAAAAAAGGTGGCCAGGTTGACCTTGCCGGGGAGAAGGGAGTTTTACACACTGACACCAACAACATGGAGATACATGGTAATGTTGGGGTGACCTTCGGCCAAGGCTACAAACTGACGACAGACCGCCTTTTCTATGATCGAGAGAAGAAGTTGATCTATACGGATGCGCAGGTGGTCCTCACAGGACCACGGATCATTACCAAGGGACGGGGCATGCGGCTCGAGATAGATAAAAAATCAGTGAGTATTTTGCACCACCTCGAAACCAAACTGGAGGGGTTCAGCCCTTTGACCAGGAAAAAACAGACGGTATCGTAACTGCCCGGCTGAGGATAAATAGTTTGAATAATCTGATTGTCAAGAAATGCCAAACTTGTAAATATTCACTACTATTCTTGGCCATTGTCTGGCTCATCTTCAGCGGTATGAGCCACGGACAGGATAAGGTTACAAAGGATGCCCCCGTCCACATAGTGAGTGATAGCCTCGAAGCATACCAACAGCAACAAAAGGTCGTTTTTATCGGCCATGTTGTAGCCAAACAGGGAGAGCTTACTATTCGGGGAGACCGGATGACGGTCTTTTACGTAAAGGAAGAAAAGTCCCCGTCAAAAGAAGAAAGCCTGGCCGGGAAAATAGATCGGGTTGAAGTTGATGGAAATGTTCATATTACTCAGAAAAAAATCGTAGCCACGGGAGAGCACGTTGTTTACTTCAGCGAGGAGAACAAGATTGTTCTCACTGGAAAACCAAGGGTTGAACAAGGAAAAGACTCCATTCAAGGAGAAAAAATCACCCTTTTTCTAGACACAGAGAAAAGCGTGGTCGAGGGGGGGCCATCACGTCCTGTGGAAGCGACCATTTACAGTTCTACCAGCGGAGGTCCTGTTGACAGAGCCGGCGATTAAAGAGAATGAATCTCAGGTGCATACCGAGCCACAACAGGTGGGCAAACTGGTTGCTACCGATCTGGTAAAGGTTTACCGGCGAAGATGTGTGGTCGACAATGTAAGTTTGGCGGTTAATCGTGGTGAAATCATAGGGTTGCTAGGTCCCAACGGAGCGGGGAAAACCACAACCTTCTATATGATTGTCGGGCTGGTCCGTCCGGATGCTGGTAAGATATTTTTGGATGGCAAAGATGTCACCTCGCAACCCATGTACCTTAGGGCTCGGGAAGGAATTACCTATCTCCCCCAGGAAGCGTCTATCTTTCGCAAATTGACTGTGGAACAAAACATTATGGCCATACTTGAGACAATGGACCTCAGCCGGGACGAAAGACGACAACGACTGGTGGAACTTTTGGATGAACTTAACGTTGGACACCTAGCTCGCAACAAGGGATATTCTCTATCGGGGGGTGAGAGGAGAAGGGTGGAAATCACCCGAGCTTTGGTGACCTCACCCAGTTTTCTCTTGCTGGATGAACCTTTTGCGGGTATTGATCCACTAGCGGTTATTGACATTCAGAAAATTGTTGCCCAGTTAAAGGAAAAGTCCATTGGCATCCTCATATCCGATCATAACGTGCGGGAAACCCTCAAGGTCTGCGACAGAGCGTATATACTAAACGAGGGTGCCATTTTGGAAGAAGGAGACCCGGATCAGATTGCCTCGAGCCAGCGGGCCCGTCGCATCTATTTGGGAGAAGAGTTCACTCTTTAAACGTACGCGGTAACCATGGCAATAGAACTTAGACAGCATTTGAAGCTTGCTCAACAGTTGATCATGACCCCCCAGTTGCAGCAGGCGATCAAGTTGTTGCAGCTTTCACGCTTGGAGTTGCTGGAAACCATCAGCGAAGAACTGCAAAGCAATCCTCTTTTGGAGGAGGGCCAGGAAGCTGGACCTGAATCTGAAGAAAGGGCAGAGCAGGCCGAAGTCGCCAATCGAGAAGCGAATGTTTCTGAGGTCACCATTGATGAAAAGCCCAAAGAAGATTTCGACTGGGAGGAATACCTGGGTGAATACACCTCTGGTCCGCGAGTACGCGTCGAGCGCGAAGAAGCAAGGGAGCTGCCGGCCATAGAAAGCCGCTTGGTCAAGAAGCCCTCGTTGGATGCCCATCTCCTCTGGCAATTGCACCTTTCGAGTGCAAGTGATGACCAAAAGGAAGTGGGGACCATGATTATTGGGAACCTAGACGGAGATGGATACTTGCAGGCTACCATGGCTGAGATTGCCGAAATGGCCGGGTGTGATGAGTCGTGTGTAGAAGAGGTGCTTCGCCTGATTCACGAGTTCGATCCACCGGGGGTTGCGGCAAGGGACCTGCAAGAGTGTCTACTCATTCAAGGTAAGAACCTAAAACTTGAAGATGACTTGGTTATCAATATCATCTCAAACCATTTGCATGACCTGGAAAATAGGAACTACCATAGTATTGTCAAAGCCACTGGTAGGAAGCCGGAAGAGATCAAGGAGGCCATCGACATAATAACAGGGCTAGATCCGAAACCCGGAAAGCAATATGACGAGGAGGAAATCCAATATATCAGCCCTGATATATATGTGTACAAGGTGGACAACGAATTTGTCATCCTCCTCAACGAAGACGGTATGCCAAAACTACGGATCAGCCCTTTTTACCGGGAGGCCTTGAGTAAGGATGGCAACGTTACGGATCAGACAAGAGAATATATCCAAGGCAAATTACGTTCTGCTGCCTGGCTTATAAAAAGCATACATCAACGACAGCGCACCATATACCGAGTTGCTGAGAGTATCATTAAGTTTCAACGCGATTTTTTTGATAAAGGCATTGCTCACCTAAAGCCTTTGGTCTTGAGAGATGTTGCCGAAGATCTGAGCATGCACGAGTCTACCATCAGTCGCGTCACCACTAATAAGTACATGCACACGCCGAGGGGCGTGTTTGAGCTGAAGTATTTCTTCAACTCATCGATAAGCAGTTTCACCGGTGGTGCCGTGGCCTCCGAGAGCGTTAAGGAAAGAATTCGCCAGCTTGTCGCCAATGAAGATCCGCAAAAACCATACAGTGATAAGGCCATTGTTGAGAAGCTACGGGAAGAGAATATAGACATTGCCCGCAGAACTGTAGCCAAATATCGTGAACTGCTAGGTATATTACCTTCCAATCTGCGCAAGCAACCTGTGTGGGGGACTAAAAAAAGAAAAAAGAAATAAATGCCAAGAAATTCTAAATCCGAAGTACGATATTGCCCTTCGGACTCCCATCCTTTGATTGGGTTCCCAGTTTCGAAACAATTCCAAGCAAAGATGTGAGATATGAGATATGGGATGTGGGATAACAAATGTCAGGCAAGGACGGAGATCTCACATCACAAATCCCACATCCCGCAATGATGTGGTGGATTTGTCTAGAAGTGACATTATAATTCAGTTAAGATGGACAGCGCCTCTAGGACTTATAAATAGGGAGGTTGTAGATGCAGGTTTCGGTTACTTTCAGAAAGATTGACGCATCAGATACCTTGCGTAATTACGCAGAGGAAAAACTCTATCGCATCAAAAAATACGTAGAGGATCCCATTGAGGCCCATGTGGTCCTTTCTGTTGAAAAATTCAGGCATATCGCCGAAGTAAGCATCAACGCCAATGGTCTTCGTATCAATGGGCAGGAAGAGACTGGCGATATGTACTCAGCCATCGATATGGTGGTAGACAAGGTTGAATCCCAAATAAAGAAGTACAGGGAGAAATTAAAGCAACGGAAGAGCGACGGTGGAACAAAGCCCCTGGTGATGAAGATGAACATCCTGGCTGGCGAGAGTTTTGAAGAGGCCCAAAAACCTCAAATCATAAAAACAAAACAGATTCATGCCAAGCCAATGGATGTTGATGAGGCCGTGATGCAGCTCGATCTTGCAAACAGCGAATTTTTGGTGTTTACCAATGCCAAGACCAGAAACATTAATGTCATCTACAGACGAAAAGATGGCAACTTCGGTCTTATAGAACCAGAAACCTAATGGGGTTTGTCTGTGGGCCCGAGGCAGTAGTTTTCCAGCGCTGCAGACAAAAGGCCTGCCGAGTGCATTGATGAAAATACTGGACATCCTGAATAAGGACTGCATCATTCCAGAACTCCACTCTGGGACCAAAAAAGAGGTACTGGAGGAGCTCACGAAAGCATTGTCGAATTGCAAAGCCAATTTGGATAGAGAAGCTCTGGTGGAGGTACTACTTGAACGCGAACGGCTCGGCAGTACTGGGATCGGTGATGGCATAGCTATACCGCACGGCAAGATTCAGGATCTCGACGAGTTGATTTTGTCCTTTGGGCGAAGTACTCGGGGGATTGACTTTGATTCCATGGATGGCAGACCGACCCATCTGTTTTTTTTGCTCATAGCTCCGGAAAACTCCGCCGGTATTCATCTCCGTGCCTTAGCAAAGATATCCCGGTTGCTCAAAAGTGCTCACTTTCGTCAAAGGCTTTTGCAGGCCAAAACCGTAGAAGAACTTTTCCATGTGATCCAGGAGGAGGATAAAGAGTTCTGACCACATAGAGTGCGGCCGGCCTATAGGTGTGCCCCTGTAAGCTTTATCTCTCCACTTTGAGCATCTAGTCGCAAAATATATGCCTTCCGAATCATACAGGTGTTTTTTTCTACCACACAATTGGAGTTACCAAAAATTCCAAATCACAATGACCAAAATTGTCCGCGCTTCGCTTGGACTCCCACCCTTCGGGTGGGTTCCCAGTTTCGAAATTCCAAACTTTTTATGTATTTTGGTTATTAAATATTGGAATTTGAGATTTGTTTGTGATCTGGTGCTTGGAACTTGATATTTTATAGTGTTCCAATATTTTATTACGCCACGGCTCATTAATGATAGGCGGCAGTACTTGAAGAGGTGACCGTGACCGAAAAGGGGAATGACAAAGCACATACAAAGTTTAGAGTTGTGGTGGTCACGGGACTTTCTGGGTCGGGGAAAAGTACAGCTATAAAGGCATTCGAAGATCTCGACTATTTCTGTGTTGACAATCTGCCGGTTGTATTATTACCAGATTTCCTCAAGCTACGAGAGAAATCTTCCGGGGATCTCTACCACATAGCCTTGGGCATGGATATTCGTGAGCGGAGCTTTCTAGAAAGTTACTCCAGGGTATTTAGCGAGCTACGGCAGCGTGGCACAAATGTGGAAATTCTCTTTCTGGAGGCTGCCGATGAGGCCATACAACGTCGCTTCAGTCAAACGCGGCGCAAGCATCCTCTTGTGGGAGACGGGACTGTGCTGGACCGAATCAGAGACGAGCGTGAACGACTGGAGCATCTGAAGGAAATGGCCACCAGGGTAATAGACACATCCAATCTCAATGTGCATGAGCTCAAGCGAATGATCTCGAGACTGTACACGATCTACCCCGAGGAAGATACTCTTCATGTAAATGTACTGTCTTTTGGATTCAAATACGGCGTGCCAATGGAGGCCGACATTGTCATAGACGTGAGATTTCTTCCCAATCCTTTTTTTATCAAGGAACTTAGAGATTTGAACGGCACCCAGGAGCCGGTGATTCGTTTTGTCATGCAGCAGGGGCAGACTCAAGCATTTCTGGATAAATTTACTGACTTAATTAACTATCTCTTGCCTCGTTATAGAGAGGAAGGTAAAAACTATCTAACCATCGCAATTGGGTGTACTGGAGGAAAACATCGATCTGTGGTCGTCACCGAGCAGCTCAAAGCCCAGTTGGCAGGACTAGGGTATCCGGTAACAGCAGGCCACCGGGATGTGGAGGTGGACTAGGTAAGGCGCCGGAATGATGGAATGATGGAATGATGGAAATCTGGAATATTGGCAAAATAGATCTTCATCCGTTTAATTTTCCACTCCTTCACACCCATAATTCCACTGTTCCATTATTCCAACATTCCAGATTGATGAGCTTGCTATAATAGTTTTTTTCAAGCGAGGTGAACGCTGATGGTGGGAATATTATTGATTACCCATAAGCGGTTGGCAGAAGAGTTCATAGCCACCGCTGAACTGATTGTGGGTAAAATAGAAACCTGCGTGGGATTATCCTTAGATCCCGATCTGCCAGTGGATGATCTGCGGCAACAAATTAATCAGGCAATGGATGAAGTAAATGACGGCGATGGGGTTATCGTCCTCACGGACATGTTCGGAGGTACCCCTTCAAATTTGAGTCTGAGTTTTCTCAACACTGAGGGAATCGAAGTCGTAACCGGGGTGAATCTGCCTATGCTCCTCAAATTAGCGCAGTCGCGAGAGGGGCACGAAGTGGGTGAATTGGCTAGGATCATAAAAGACTACGGTCGGCGCAGCATTTCATTGGCGAGCGAAATTCTCAATCAATAGGGGGGAGAATAAATTACCTGCAACCCCTTGATTTTTGTGTCCACTGGGGTGGTGGAGTCCACCGATTTGAGATTTCTGATATAACTACGCTGAGACTATCAGGTCTCAGAATCTCCGATTTTCACTCTAAAATATCGGAGTTCCAGTTCGGGCATTGAATCTGGAGCTATCGTCGGTTATACATAATAATCAACATCTTATAGTCTCTTGGGGAGGGTAGCAATATGGCTGTCAAAGTTGGAATCAACGGTTTTGGTCGTATCGGTCGCATGGTGATGAGAAGCATTATCCAGCGCAAGGTGGGAATCGAGGTAGTGGGCATAAATGACTTGAGTGATCCAGAGGAGTTGGCTCATCTGTTACGCTATGATTCTGTTCACGGGCGTCTCGAACCTTCCGTGGAGGTCAAAGGGGGGAATCTGGTCATTGGAGGCAAAGAAATCCATTGCACCCAGATAAGGAACGTAGAAGAGTTAAAATGGAAGGACTTTGGCGCTCAGGTGGTCTTGGAGTGCACTGGGCTTTTTCGGGACAGGGACTCGGCTGCCAAGCACTTGCAAGCCGGGGCTCGCAAAGTGATCATCAGTGCACCGGGGAAGAACGTGGATGCTACCTTTGTTCTGGGGGTGAATGAGCAGACTTACGATAGTGCCAGTCACCACGTTATTTCCAATGCCTCCTGCACCACTAATTGTTTGGCACCAGTGGTTCGCATTTTGCACGATTCCTTCGGCATTGAACATGGACTGATGACGACCATCCATGCTTACACCATGGGCCAAAATCTCTTGGATGGACTCCACAAAGACAGGCGCCGGGGCCGGGCTGCTGCCCTTTCCATGGTACCGACAACTACAGGAGCCGCTGTAGCAGTGACTTTAGTCATACCAGAATTGAAAGGTAAACTGGACGGCATGGCAATTCGCGTACCAACTCCCAATGTCTCTGTGGTTGACTTTGTGGGACGTACAAGTCGTGAAGTGACCAAAGAAGAGGTGAACAAGGCGCTAGAAGATGCTGCCAACGGGCGACTCAAGGGAATCCTGGCTTACAGCACCGAGCCGCTGGTTTCTATAGATTTTAACACAAGCTTCTACTCTTCCACAGTGGATGCAGCCTTAACCAGTGTGATAGATGGTCGTATGGTCAAAGTCCTAAGTTGGTACGACAATGAGTTCGGCTATGCCAGTCGGTTGGCTGATCTGGCGGTTTATATAGGTAAGAAGTTATAGTCAGCTGGCAGCTAGCAACTGGCAGCTCCGCGACAAGCTCGGGACAGGCAGGCAGCAAGTTTTGCTTGGCGTTAAAAGTTTTTGCTGTCAGCTGCAAGCTGTCGGCTGCCGGCTGTAACGTAGCGATATGTGCTTTGCGTTATTCCCTTTGTTATGCAAAATTTTTCTAAGGAGGTTCAGCGGATGACTGCACGGATGCCCCTCATGGCAGCAAACTGGAAAATGCATTTCACCGCAGATGAAGCTGTGGCTTTAGTGAAAGAACTCAATAAGGGGATCACCCGCTTTGATGGCCGCGAGGTAGTAGTGGCGCCTCCTTTCACTGCTCTGGCTGGAGTTGCCTCTGCTTTGGCAAGTAGTCCCATCAAGCTTGCAGCGCAGAATTGTCACTGGGAGAGCCAAGGGGCTTACACCGGTGAGATCTCACCCTCTATGCTCCGTCACGTTGGTTGTGATTGTGTGATTGTCGGCCATTCGGAGCGACGCCAGTATTTTGGAGAAACTGATGAGAGTGTAAATCGCAAAATTGTGGCATTGGTAGAAGTCGACCTCGGCTGTATCTTCTGCATCGGCGAAACTCTGGAGGAACGGCAGGCAGAGAAAACACTTGAGGTTTTGGCAAAACAGCTCATAGGGGGTCTTGAGGGGCTGGGCGAAGAGCAGGCAGGTAAGCTGGTACTGGCTTACGAGCCGGTTTGGGCCATTGGCACAGGACATACGGCCAGTCCGGAGCAGGCCCAAGAGGCCCACGCTTTTATACGGGACAACCTGGTCAAACGCTTTGACAACGCGGTTGCAAACCAAATTCGTATATTGTATGGTGGCAGCGTCAAACCGGACAATGTGGACGAATTGATGGCTCAGCCTGATATCGATGGTGCCTTGGTGGGAGGGGCAAGCCTGAAGGCTGACTCATTTATTAGGATTGTTGATTTCGAAGGATAAATCAGCTATATTAGCTGGCCGAAATTCGGGCCTTTACCAGAATTCTGGAATATTGGAAAGATGGAATTGAGGGGAAATTAATAACAGTGACTCAGGTCCTCGGATTCCTTGGGTTGTTGAATTTGTAATGAGGACCAAAAGGGAATAGCAGTCCCATGCAAACAGCACTTGTAGCTTTACACCTGATTATTTGTGTGACCCTGATCATGATCGTTTTACTGCAAACAGGCAAAGGATCTGAGATTGGGGCGGTATTTGGTAGTTCATCTCAAACTCTTTTCGGCTCAACTGGTGGCAGTACATTTTTCGGTAAACTCACTGCTGCTGTGGCCATAATCTTCATGATCACCTCGCTGATCTTGGCAGGACGCTCCACCAGGGCTACGAGTGAGTCTGTCATGAGTGGGGTCAAACCAGCGGCCACAGCTCCTGCCGCTACAGAGATCCCCAGCGGATCATCGGCGGTTGAAAAAGAAACGCAGGCAGGGCCTGAGGGACAGACAAAGGCTGCCCCACCAGCCAAAGCACCGGCAGCAAAGGAACAGCCTGCAGCTCCCGCTGCGGAAAAATAAAGTATAGTCCATAGTCCAGATGTTTCGTGAATTGACCTCGCGAGACCATGAAGACGGCCATATCCAGGGTCGGAGCAAGCGATTCATGTAACATCTGGACTAATTCTATGCCGAAGTGGTGGAATCTGGTAGACACGCCATCTTGAGGGGGTGGTGGGGAGACCCGTGCCGGTTCGAGTCCGGCCTTCGGCACCAGGTGAAGAGGAAGCCACCTTTGAGGTGGCTTTTTTTATTGGGCTAATTATCTGTGTACCCTTGTACATCGAGGGATACGGAAAAACCCGTTTTTGTTGGCGCTACCCATCTTTTTTCTTGTCAAAATTTTCTTGTAACATATTGTAATTTATATATTTTCTTTCTTTTGACATAAACCCACCCTTTCTCCCTTCTCTCTGGCACAGCAGTTGCTGAATTATTCTTTTTACTGAGGTGCAAAAATGAGAGATACAGACTATAGATCTTCCACAATTGGATCGCAGAGACATAGTGCGCCGGAGGTTCTCATCGCCGAAAAAGACAACCTCTTGCGACTAATGATGGCCAAGTTGCTCCAGGTTTCGGGCTACAGTGTTCGAACCTGTGGCGATGGGCTTCAGGCCTTGGAGTTGATTAAGAAACAGTCTTTCGATCTGGTTATCAATGACATGATGCTGGCGGGTGCTGACGGTATGGAAGTGCTGCGGTCGGTTAAGAAGCTCCAGCCGCGAGCAAAAGTCATCTTGGTTACCGATACCCCTTCCCCGGAAACCCTTCTGGAGGCAAAATATTTAGGTGCCTACGCCTATCTCCGCAAGCCCTTACAGTTGCGACAATTTCTGTTGATTCTCAAAGATGCTATTGAACACAGTAGGTTGCGCGACGTTTATCAGTACCAGCAAGCGACCGAAGTGGAAGTTGGCAACGCCGAACAGGGAATGTAGATTTATAGCTGCGAGCTGTTTTGCAATACTAGAATGACCAGAAATTCAGAATAGCAAAGACTGAGGTTTCAGGTTTCAGTGTTCCCCGCTGTCGCTTCGCTTAAGACGGGATCTTCGACAGGTTTCAGTTTTTTTGTTTTTCCTTCCTGACACCTGACACCTTGAGACTTGTGATTTGGAATTTGATTACTCTTGCTTCCAGTCCTTGAAGTCCCAGAGAAGATGGACCAGCAATTCCACTCGCTGGAAAAGGGAATCTTTAAGGATTCTTTCATTCTTGGAGTGATCCATCTCGCCCACTGGACCAAGGCCATCAAGGGTGGGGAGATTGGCTGCGGAGAGAAAATTAGCATCTGAGGCCCCCCCCCGAGCCTCTTCAGGTAGTTCAAGATCGATTTTTTTTGCAGTTTGGACTGCTGCCTCGTACAGTTGTGAAATTGCCGGTGTACAAGCCATAGCCGGACGTCCTCGCCTTTTCGTAAGTACTGTCTTTACTTTTGACTCCGGTGTAGATCTTGTGATGATGCGCATCTGTTTCTCGATGTCCTTACCCTGTTGTTCCTCCAGAAAACGTACCTCTAATTCAGCCTCGGCTTCGGCCGGAATGATGTTTACCGCATCGCCTCCCTTTACCTGACCGACATTTAGGCTAATGCCAGCTTTTACATCATTGAGAGCTTCAAGCTTTAGAATCTGCTGGGCCAACTCCACCACCGCACTCTCTTTCTCACCCTGATGAGTGCCTGAATGTCCAGCCTCACCATGTATTTCCAGGTAATAACGGTCCAAGCCCCGACGAGAGGTGACCACCGAGCCTTTGGCGCCACCACATTCAAACACTAGGCCAAGGCGGGAGGTCCGGGCCAATTCCACTAGCTCTTGCTCCGAGCCTGGGGACCCAATTTCTTCGTCTCCGTTAATGGCCAGAGTCACAGGTATCTGAGGTAAAAATCCCAGGCGGTCCAGGACCCAAAGGGCCCCTAAAACTACTACTACGCCACCCTTCATGTCGGCAACTCCTGGGCCGAGTAAGTGGGGACCGTGGGCAACCACACCGCTGTCAAAAGAGCCAGGCGGGAAAACCGTATCCACATGGCCAACCAAGAGAATGGGGAGTTCATCAGGGGGGCCATGACGACAGATCCAGACTACTTCTCCGTGGGAACTCATAGTGCTCTCGAGGGTGAGAGGAGAGGGCAGGGATTTGCTCACCTCTTGAGCAACCTGTACCACGCCTGGAGTATTGTGGGAGTGGCTGTTTATGGCAACTATCTTATCCAGAAGAGTGAGGAGATCACCCTGGAAGGACTCAACAGTTTCTCTTACTTTCTGCACTTTCAGGCTAGTTTGTTCTTTCATCTTCGTAGCACAAGACGTGACCTCCCCAGGTGCGTATGAGTACTTCGCCGTCGAAGTTGGTGTTTAAAACATATTGGGGCGCAATCGGAGTCTTGCCCCTTCCCTCCGGTGCAGTGATGATGTAGGTAGGCACGGCCATGCCCGAGGTATACCCGCGCAGATGTTCCATGATGTTTAAACCTTCTTGGATAGAAGTGCGGAAATGACGGATACCCTCAACCTTCTTGCAATTGAAGATGTAGTATGGAGCTACCTTGATCCGTAACATTTCATGCATGAGCACTTTCATCACATGAGGATCATTGTTGATGCCCTTCAACAGCACCGTCTGGTCTCTCACAACCACCCCGGCTTTGGTTAACATATCAACAGCTTTTTTCGCATCAGTTGTAATCTCTTTCGGGTGGTTGTACTGGGTGTTGAGGTAGACCGGATCATGTCTTTCCAGCATTCGGCATAGCTCTGGAGTGATTCTCTGGGGCAGGACGCAGGGCATCCTGGAGCCCAGCCGTTTAATCTCCACATGGGGGATCTTGTCGAGCTCGGCAAGGATCCAGTCTAATTGGTCGTCACTCAAGGCCAGGGCATCCCCTCCTGTGAGCAGAACGTCGCGGATTTCCTCGTTCTCTCTGATGTAATCAAGTGCTCCCCGAAGCTGACTGTGAGAGTAAATGAGATCTTTTCCCCCAATATCTTTGCGTCGCAGGCAGTGGCGGCAAAACATGGAACACATATTGGTGACATTGATGATCAATCGGTCCGGATAGAGCCTTGAGATTAAGGGGGCAGGAGAATTGTATTTGATGATCATGGGGTCTTTGATCTCAGAGGTGTCCAGATGTTCTTTGACGCTGGGAATGGCCTGTTTACGCACGGGACAGTTGCTGTCTGCCGGATCGATGAGGCTGGCGTAATATGGCGAGATTCCCCAACGGTACTGCTCACCTGTTTTGCGGATCTCGTTGATTTCCTTGCGGCTGAGCCGGACAATCTTGCCCAGGGTATCCACATTCTCGATGCGATTTTTGAGGTGCCACTTGTAGTTTCCCCAGTCCTTCTCAGAGCCGCCGAGAACCTTGAGTATTCTCTTTTTGGCCTTTGTATACTCCTTCTCCAATTTCAGACCGGTAGGGATCTTGTCTTTAACTTTCAAGAATTCTGCAATGAGTGCCTTTACTTCTGCTGAGCGGGCAAGGGCAACTTTTCGGTCATCGGCTGCGACCTTCATGGGGTCTGGCTGCCGAGCTTTTTTCCTTGCAGTGGAATCCTTCATCGGGAACTCTCCTTGAAATAATATGCTGAATCCAGGTTTAGTGGTGCCAGGGACGGAAGCTTGATTCGACTTCAACCTCTTTTTTTTCAAGCTGACGGTACATTTCCGGCAACGTCTTGCCCACAGAGACGCACCGGCCAACAAAACCGCCTGTGCGCTGGTATATTCCCACACCTAGGTGATCCTCCACTGTGGCAATTCCTTTTAGATCTTTTTCCAAAAAGACTCGTCGGAAGATCTCTGGCTCTTTTTGAAGTCCGTGCAATTTTTGGGTTACAAGAATATCTTGTTCACTCTTTACATTGTAAGTTCCCCAACAGAGAGGAGATCTGCTGGAATCCATTTCTGTGAGGCCTTCGGGCAATCTGCCTTGGGTGATGGCGTAAAGTTCAATCTCCAGTAGGCTGGGGTGGCCTGGAAGACGATATAACATAGTCAGGGTTGACTCCAAAGTAGTTCCTTGTTTGCGGGCATTTACTTCAAGGAAGTAAGGTTCGCCCTTTGCATCTACAAGGAAATCGCAGCCAAACATGCCCCTGTAGCCTCGAGCACCCATGTATCTCCCCACTGTCCTTGTATAAGCTTTGATTGCTTCCACCTGGTCATCTTCCAGTACGGTGGGAAAAGTTGATCCTCGGAATTGATTTTGCTCCATTCTCTGGTCGGCCACGGAAGCAACATAGACTTCTTCGGAATTTGCCACCACGGCTAATGCTGTAGGGTCATGGGTGTGTTGAATGCGTCTGGTAACCAGATATGGTTGTTCGGCCAAGAGAAACCTCTGGAGGATCTCTTCGCAGTTGCAGACGAAGGCGCTGTTGCTACCCGCCGCGCTGTAAGCTTCGCTCATGAAGGCCTCTTCACCTGAACGGAAAAAGCTTTCCGCCGCTGCCAGCGCCTCTTCCAGACAGGAACAGGAGAAGCCTTCCGGCATAGGTAGATTCAGATCGCAGGCCATTTTGAACTGGTTGATTTTGTTATTAAATTCATGAGCCAGGGTGGGATCGGGGCCCAGGAGCTTTATGGCCTTACCGTCAGGCAGGGTCATCTCCGGCCTGCTTTCAAACATGTGAAGGTAAACAAAATCTTGCGCACGGAGGATGTTTTCCAGAAGTTCTCGGGCGAACAGGTTGGCTGATATCTCCTGGGCAAACTGGCTGGCAGTGGG
>JAJDNB010000159.1 GCA_022340905.1 Deltaproteobacteria bacterium
ACGTACCGCGGATTGAGTTTAATCGACACATCAAAGTTTCCTTCCTCTCCGGATATACTTTCCACCTGAGCCATGGTGAAAGTCTTTATCCGAGGATTCTGTCGTATGCGACGGAAGTTGATTTCCAAGCCGCAAGTGGGCGGGCAGAGTTTGGGAAAATACTGGTTCAGTTGGGCTACCCTGCCGCCAAGATACGGCCGTTTTTCAACGATAAAGACATCGCGGCCCGCCTCGGCCGCTTCCACCGCTGTGGTCAGGCCGCTGATACCGCCGCCGACCACCAGGATACTTTGAGTCAAACCTTTTTCCTCAGCCATCGCATTCCTCCAAGGTATTTAGTTTTACATTGGGGCATGATCGTTAAAGAAATGAGACTGAACCCTATGGAGGTTGCCCGGCCCATTTGAGCATTTCGCCGCCACAATAACCTATAAGAAGATTTCACGTCACTATGCCGGGCAATCACCATAGGGTTCAGATCTGTGCAAAGATAGGATTTTCCGCCCCAAAACGTATGGGAAAGGATTCTGGACCAAGCCGGTCGTTGCTGGAGTTCCAATTGTGGGGTTGGTTCCCTATCCTTGAATCCCATAGATAGCGGGATTATCGTATAACTCTATTCAGTCTCAGTCTAGCGGGCAATATGCGCAGTTATTTTAGATACTTACAGGGGAATAACCGGTCAACTTAGAAAATTGCTCCAGGCGCCCTACAGGCGCCTGGAGCAGAATCAATCACGCTTCAATTTAGGGTTGCAAGAATTCCTTCACAGGCTCCTTGCGAATTGACCACTTTCTGGTCTCAGGATCCCACCTGGAGATGGTGAACACCTTCCAGTTGGCCTGGTCAAGGACCTCTTTGTAGTCAGCGCGGTAGTAGTAACCGGGATAACGGGTCTCCTCGCGGAACAGGATGTGCCGCACATGAGCCTCGGAGGTCCACAAACGATGGTAGTTCTCCCAAGCGCGCATCAACTCGTGGAGGTCTGAGGCACCCAGAAACTTGGAGTCCTCATAGAGCATCCTCAGCTCTTCCAGGGCCCGCTCCAGCATGGCCTTGTTGGTGGTGTACCACATGGAGGTGCCACCGGCATACTCGTCCATGATCTTGTTCAGGCGGAACAAGAACATCTTGGGCCGGATGTAGTTGGGGGTAATGTCGTCTGTGACCGTGTAGCTCTTACCCTCTTCGTAAGTCTTCAAGGGCTTGAGGATCTCGGCCTTTATCCCCTCGAACTTGCTGGAATCGAGGTTCACGTCTCCGGGATTGTCCACCAGGAACTTGATGGCAGCTTTGCCGGCAATGCGGCCCTCGGCGTGTGAGCCTGAGGAGAACTTGTGAGCTGAGCAGCCCACTCCGTCACCGGCGGTGAACAGACCATTGATCGTGGTCATGCGGTTGTAGCCCCAGTTCCACTCGGGCGGTGCCAGGTCTGCAGGTCCGCTAACCCACATACCGGCGTGGGAGGCGTGGGAGCCGATAAAGTAGGGCTCGGCTGCCATGATTTCAGACTTCTTCTCCTCCGGGAAGATATTCTGACCGGCCCAGAGGAGCGCCTGGGAAATGGTCATATCCAGGAAGTCTTCCCAAGCCTCGGACTCCAGTTCTTTCATCTTCTTCTTGTATTCCTTGGGGTCATCCTTGTATTTTTCCGCCAGAGCGGCGATGGCCCGCTCGGTCCTCATGAACACCGGGCCCCTGCCCTCCATGGACTCCAGCATCATCTGGTGGTTACGCAGCGGCGTGGGCACTGGCTTGGCAGAGTCATACGGTGCCCAGGGTTTGAGCACGTCTGTGTTGTGGATGTACTCCTCATCGAAAGCGTTGGTGGCTGACGATTTGAAGAACAAGAACCAGGCACCCACCGGGCCGTAGCCGTCCTTGAACCGGGTGGGGATGAAGCGGCTTTCCATCTGGGCCAACTCAGCTCCCACCTGGGCCATCATGGCGTAGTTTGAACCGGCATTCCAGGGTGGATACCAGGTGCGGCCCAGACCCTCGCCCACGGAACGTGGTCGGAAGATGTGCACCGCGCCACCGCACATGCAGCAGATGGCCTTGGCCTTAATGAAATAGACTTTGTTTTCCCGGACGGAGAATCCGGCGGCGCCGGCAATCCGTTTGGGATCATTGGCATCGGTGAGTAGCCTGACGATGAACAGCCGCTCGATGATGTTGTCCACGCCCAGGGCGTTTTTGGCGGCCTCGGCCACGATCACCTTGTAAGACTCACCATTGATCATGATCTGCCAGCGGCCGGCCCGTTGATAGTTGCCCTCGGCATCCTTCCAGATGGGAAGTCCCCATTTCTCAAAGAGGTGCACTGAGGAATCAACATGGCGGGCAACATCGTAGACCAGGTCTTCGCGGACGGTGCCCATCTGGTCATTTTGGACGTACTGAACGAAGTCCTCAGGGGTGTTCTCGTTCCGGTCAATTCCTATGTAAGTATTGATGGCGGAAAGACCCATGGCCACTGCACCGCTGCGGTCCATGGCAGCCTTGTCCACTAGGAGTACCTTGAGGTTGTTCTTCTTGGCCCAGTAAGACGCCTCGTAGGCCGCACCGCAGGCGGACATGCCGCCGCCGACGATCAGAAGATCAGTACTCATTTCTACGGTTTCAAAAGCCTCCATATTCTCACCTCCTCCATTACTTCTTGGTTGGCAGCGCATCAACTCCCAGTGATGCCGGCTCAGTCCACAGGTTCTGGTCGTTGAGGTCACCAGGGCCCTCGGCATATCCGCCATCGGGCACAGCACTGCCTTCCGCGGTGGTGCGGATGGGGAACTTGAAGCGCTTGATGGTGCCGTTTCTGAACTTGACCGTCCACATGATGTCCTCGGATCCACGCAAAGGTACAACGCTGGCACCCATGGGCACGAAGTCGGCATAACCACGAACGTCAATAGCCTGCTGGGGACAGATCTTTACGCAGTTGTAGCACTCCCAGCAAAACTCGGGCTCCTGGTTGTAGCCCTTCATCCTCTCGGCGTCCAAGACCATCAGGTCATTGGGGCAGATGTACATGCAGGCGGTTCTGTCCTGCCCTTTGCATCCGTCACATTTTTCATCAATGACGTAACTTGGCATTGATTTCCCTCCTAAGTTTTTTGACCAAATAATCGTACGTAATCAATCAACACAGCCCCGGAGTTCCTAACTCCGGAACCCAGCTTGAAATAGCCTGCTAATCACCTCCCTTCCACCTTGTGCTGTTTCGCTGTTAAGTGGTCATAGAAAGCAGTAATTTCTATGCCGTTGGTAAAATCGGCGGAATGAAACCTCCGCCTTTATCAGTTATCCTTTGGCCGATTTCGACAAATTAATTGACTATTTCCTCTTGATGTCCTTCTCGGCGTCTCCGGTGGCGTGACCGTGGAGTTTGATTTCTACCTTCTCTTCGAGCCCGGCATAATAATCCTGCAAAATCTTCACGACTTCGGGTCTGGAGAATTCCATGGGCAGTTCACCGCCCTCTGAGAGGGTCTTGCGAACCATGGTTCCGCTCAGAAGGAGCCGGTCCTCTTTGCCATGGGGGCAAGTCTTCATGGAACACATGCCGCCGCACTTGTAGCAGTGGAAGGTCCAGTCTATGGGGAGCGGCTTGAGTTCCAATGAGCCTTCAGGGATTTCAAAAAAGATTCTCTGGGCGTCGAAGGGACCGTAGTAGTCACCAACACCGGCATGATCGCGGCCGACGATTAGGTGACTGCAGCCGTAGTTCTGGCGGAAACAGGCATGGAGTAGGGCCTCGCGGGGACCGGCGTAGCGCATCTCCATGGGGTAGCCGCCCTGGATCACCGAATCCTTGACGAAGTAGTTGTCCACCAGGGCCTGAATCGCCTTTACCCTAACGTCAGCGGGGATGTCTCCCGCTTTCAGCTTGCCCAGGAGCTGATGGATATAGAGCCCGTCGCTCACTTCGAGGGCGATCTTGGCCAGGTACTCGTGGGAGCGGTGCATGGGATTACGCAGCTGCAGGGCTGCCACGGTGCGCCAACCCTTCTCCTCGAACATCTCCCGGGCCTGGGCCGGTGTCTGATAGAGGCCGGCAAACTCCTTGGGGAAGTAGCTCTCGCTCAACACCTTGATGGGGCCTGCCAGGTTGATCTCTTCCTGAGCCATGACCTTTTGCACCCCGGGATGACCCTCGGCATCATCGGTCCAGAATACCGCCTTGCACTCGTGGACCTTATCGATGGTGTACTTTTCGGTTACCTTCATGGTGGCGAGGATCTCGTCATGTTCCACATCCAAGAGAGCGACCTCATCGTTGACCGCAATGCTGTCTGCCAGTTCTTTGCTCGCCGACAGAGTGATAGGAATGGGCCAGAAGGTGCCATCTGCCATCAAGTATTTGTCACAAACGCCCTTCCAGTCTTCGTAACCCATGAAGCCATCCAGGGGGGTGAAGGCGCCGATTCCCAGCATGAGGACGTCAGATGCCTCTCGCGAAGTCATGGGAACCTGCTTCAGGGTCTTGGCCTTTTCAAGCTCTGCCTTGCGCGCATCACCTTCCAGCAACAGAGGCTTCAACTTTCTCTCTTTTCCATGTGGAGGTACTAACAGCGACATTTCTCGTTCTCCCTTCTTAGATGAGTATTCATTTCTATGTGAACCGGACCGCTCTTACTTGTGAGGGCCTTCTAAGCCTGACCTTCAACACCAAGCAAAAAGCACAAATTTATCCTGCCCCGCCTGATCTTTGTGAAAATTTGCTCTAATTTCAATGAGTAAGATCTCTTTTGTCCCTGCAGAGTGGCGATTTGGAGATTTTTTCCCTATCAGGTGGCGGGGAAAATCCATTTACGCTATTGCAGGTCTGGTGGTCATTCAACAATCCCGGCGCAAGAAACGGTTGATTTTCGTTTCGCCAAACCGGTAAGTTCCTTAAAACAGGCTCAAGGAGGAGGCATCCTCTTACACAACCCCCCTCATGCAAGACTCAGCTTTAAGCTGAGCACCACCCCTTTGAGAGGGGGAGAGAAAAACGCTTGGCTGGCTTGATTTTGTACTATCTTTAACAATGTTAGTGGCACTATACCCTGTAAAATAGAAATCTGCAAGCATTTTTTTTCACAAATATATGGGTTTGGGAACAGATAGTGCGGAAGCTGAAAGTTGTTGACATTATAAAGAAAAATAGATAATTGCTGGTCCTATGAAATCCCGAAATCCGAGTGCCAAATTCCAAGGTTTCAGGTCTTGGGCCCTTGGGTTTCAGGTTTCAGCAAGAAGACAAATAGCAGGAAGAATCTGACACCTGTTGGAACGAAGCGGAAATCCCGTCTGAAGCGAAGCGGCTGCGGGAACACTGAAAGCTAGATCATTGCGATTTGCCATGTGGCCAGATTAGATTGGAAGAGGAGATAACCTTGTCGACCAGTCGGTCCTTGCCTCTATACGGTTGGCTGGCTCTTTGCATGCTGGTCACTGCCCAAATTCTCTTATTCTCCGGCATAGAGGCGGTACGATACTGGTTTTTTCCTCTAGCCTGGTGGCCTTACATCCTTTTAATAGACGGGCTGGTTTATCAACGCAAAGGCTCATCCCTTCTTACCAAGCACCCCCGGGAGTTTCTCCTTCTTCTTCCCTGGTCGGTATGCTTCTGGCTCATCTTTGAATTGTTCAACTTGGCCTTGAACAACTGGCACTATGTTTTGGTCCCCGAAAACTTGGTGCAACGGTGGACTGGCTATGCAGTCTGCTATGCCACCGTGCTGCCTGGCCTTTTTGAGACGATGGAGCTCTTGGAAGCCTACGGACTTTTCGCCCAAAGCCAAACGAAGCCCATCCCTTCCTCCAACCGATGGTACCTCCCCTTTATGGTTACAGGTCTTCTCTTTTTAATCCTGCCCCTCATCTGGCCTGGTTACTTTTTCCCCCTAGTATGGGGAACTTTTGTTTTTCTTCTCGAGCCTCTTAACCACCGCCTGGGTTTACCCTCTTTAATGAGAGAGTGGCAGCAAGGGTCTCTTCGCACCTTCTACCTGCTCCTGGTGGCAGGAGCAATTTGTGGTCTCTTGTGGGAATTCTGGAACTACTGGGCGCTAACCAAGTGGGAATACACAGTGCCCCATGTGGGTTGGCTCAAGGTTTTTGAGATGCCTCTCCTTGGTTTTTTCGGATTTCCTTTTTTTGCAGTGGAATGTTATGTCATGATGAATACTGTCACCCTGCTTCGCCACGGTCGGGGCTGGAAATATCCCACCCTACTAACGAGCAAAACCCGGACAGGGATAAACGTAATAGTGTATGGCTTAGTCTTCCTTTTCTGCCTTTTTGCTTTCCACCAAATCGACCTTTACACCGTCGCTAGCTGGCGACCGTGAGTCAGCTGGCAGCGGACAGCTGACTGTAAATACGAAATACCGTCTGGTCATTTGCTCCGCGTCATTTGGGCCGACGCCCGTCATTTAGTCGTTGTGTCTAAACAATAAACGACCACCTAATGACAGCGTAGCGTAATGACCTAATGACCACAAATGACGCCGAAGGCATAATGACAGCGCAGGGTAATGACGCGAAGTATATGACTAGACGCAGCTGTCTGCTTCCCACCGCCTGGCTTGACCGAACCGTTGCCCTGGGTTAATAGTTAGCTCTGCATACACGAGGGGGAACACTTCCCAATGGAACCAACCACTTTTTATCTCCAGAGCCTGGGTTGCCCTAAAAATCGGGTAGACAGTGAGGTCATCCTTGGTTCTCTCATGAATGCTGGCTACAAACCGGTGGAAGAACCACTTGAGGCTCAACTCATTGTGGTGAACACCTGCGCTTTTATCGAGAGTGCCACCGAGGAATCCATTGAGGCAATTTTGGAGCTGGCTCAAGCGAAAAAACTTGGTCAGTGTGAACTCCTCGTGGTAGCAGGGTGCCTGCCGCAACGTTATGGTCGCAAATTAGTCAGATCCATGCCCGAGGTGGACCTATTCGTGGGCACAAGTTCATTTGTTTATTTGGCAGAGATCCTTGCCCACAAGCAGAGGGGCGACCTTGAAAGGCTCAATCTAGAGCCCCCCAGATTCCTTATGACTGCGGAAACTCCCAGAATTCTCTCAGCCCCTTTTTACAGTGCCTATCTCAAGGTTGCAGAGGGCTGCAGTAATCGCTGCTCCTTTTGCACCATCCCTGCTATCCGTGGTCCCTATCGCAGCAGGCCACTGAATGACTTGCTCCAAGAAGCCGAGTGGCTTGCCTCCCAGGGTGTGGTTGAACTCAATCTGGTGGCCCAGGACACCACTGCTTACGGATCGGATCTAGACACCATTCTTCGTCTCCCCGACCTTCTGGCAGCTCTGGCAAAGAACGATAATTTTCGTTGGATCCGTGTTCTCTATGGTTATCCTCAAAAGATCGATGGTAAACTCTTACAGACCATGGCATCACTTGAGTCTGTCTGCAAGTACCTAGACTTGCCTTTGCAACATGTGTCGCCCCATCTGCTCAAAGCTATGGGTAGAAGCGGCTCTGCTAGGGAATTCCTGAAACTTGTCGCCATGATTCGGCAACACCTTCCTGAGGTCACCTTGCGGACCACACTCATAGTTGGATTTCCTGGAGAGACGCAAGAGGACTTTCAGGAACTTTACGAGTTCGTGGAGCAGGCAAGATTTCAGCGGCTGGGACTTTTTGCTTATTCACCTGAAAGGGGGACCCGGGCAGCTCTGTTTAGCGATACAGTTGAGGAATCTGTTAAGATACAACGACTGCAAGTCTTGGCTGCTCTCCAGGAGAAAATCAGTCTGGATTATAACAACCGCCTGGTGGGAACAGCCCAGCCGGTTCTGCTTGAAGGTTTGAGTGACGAGAGTGACTTGCTGCTGCAGGGCCGCCTTGCCTCGCAGGCACCGGAGGTGGACGGCTGTGTGCTCATAAATAAAGGTTTCGGCAAGGTTGGTGACATAGTAACAGCCCGGATAACTGAAGCTCATCCCCATGATCTCATTGGCGAAATCGCTGAGCCCCCTAAGCCACCGAGAAGCGCCGACTGAACAGTATGCAGCTATACACTCCAAGCGTGGCCCTACGCAGGGGGTGAACGGGAGGAGTGCTCGAAGGCAACGGTGCAATCCTCCTTTGCTCACGATCGTGAGTCCTTCGACCCGGCTCAGGACCGTGAGCCTGTCGAACGGCCTGTCGAGCGCCCTGTCCAACGGCTTGTCGAACGGCAGATGATGCCTTGCTATTGGAGCGGGGAATCCGAATTGTTTTGACAAGCAGCCTAAATTAGGCTATGAAGAAGTGTTTAGAGTGTATCCAGCCTGAACTTTAGCTAAGGAATCCTGACATTGTCCCTCAAGAGTACCGCGGAAGACCTGATTCAGCTGCAGTACCCTCTTTTCGCCAGTTTGGATGATGATCTGCAGCGCATCGAAAAGGAGATTGACAAGAATCTCCAATCCAGTGTGCCCCTCATCGCCCTGGTTACCCGGTACATTATGCGGAGCGGAGGCAAACGACTTCGCCCCCTGCTAATGGTGCTTGCGGCAAGGCTTTTGAACTACCAGGGAAACGACCACTACGGACTCTCCATAGTCTTCGAGTACCTGCACGCGGCCACCCTCCTCCACGACGATGTGGTGGACAATGCCGAATTGCGCCGTGGCAATCCATCGGCCAACACTCTTTGGGGCAATGCGGCGGTAGTTCTGGTGGGGGACTTCCTTCTCGCCACATCTTTTTTTCTTTCCGTAACCAGCGGCAACTTGAAAATCCTCAGAATCCTCTCGGAGACCACTACTTCTATGGCAGAGGGCGAGGTTCTCCAACTGATCAATAGCGACAATCTGGAGATCTCCGAGGAGGAATACATTGAGGTTATAAAACGCAAAACGGCCATTCTTATTTCAGCGGCATGTCAGATTGGTGCCATTCTTGCCGGGGCAGAGGAGGAGCAAGAAGAGGCCTTGCGTCGTTTTGGGCTCAACTTGGGTATTGCTTTCCAACTCAGAGATGACTTTTTGGACTATACCGGAAGCGAGGAAGAGTTTGGCAAGCCGGTAGGAAAAGATCTCCAGGAGGGCAAGATCACCCTCCCCCTCATCCGCGCTCTGCAGACGAGTAATGGTGGTGACCACCAGCGTCTGGTAGACCTCATTACCTCGGACAACAATTACGAGCAAATCTTCACCAAGGTCAAAAAAATAATCAAAGATCATCGGGGACTCGACTACACTGATGAGCTTGCCAACCATCACATCAGTGAGGCCAAATCGTCATTGTCAATTTTTCCGGAGTCAGCCACCCGACAATCTCTGCTCGATATCGCTGAATACGTGGTGGCCCGCCGCGTTTAGCCTCCCGCACCGCCAGTCTTCCCAAGCAGACCACTTTTTTTGTAATCTCGGTTTAGCCTACCAACCAGGAGCATTTGGTCACTATGCTTCGCTGTCAATATGCCTGCGGCGTCATTTGTGGTCATTAGGTCATTGCGCTCCGCTGTCATTAGGTAGTCATTTATTGTTTAGACATAATGATTGAATGACGGTCGCCAGGCCAAATGACGGGCTTCAGCCCAGATGACGCCGGAGGCAAATGACTACATAGTGCCTAGTGTGTTTTGCCACTTGGGTACGGGGTTTGCATAAGAATTTTATCTACTTTGAGAGTACTGAAAATGTAGTCGGATTTCGGTCCCCATAACCAACTAATGGTGAGGAATATCTGATATGCCCAAAATTTATAAATGGTTGGCTGCAATCGTGGGTTCGCTGCTCTTGTTGTTTTTGCTGCTCGTCCTATTTGTCCGCTTCTACCTTACAGGTGGACTTATCGCCGCTTGGATTGAGCCTCCCATGGAAAACTATCTACACCGCGATGTAACGATTGCTGATGCCAGGATTGGATTCCGGGGTTTTCGAGTGGACGGCCTGGAGATCCACCAACGAGGGAGCAATGTTCCGTTGCTAAAGGGTGAAACCTTAGAGCTCCGTTGGAAATTCAAGGAACTTTTAAAAGGGAACATCGTAATCCACACCCTGGTGTTCACCAAGCCTGAGATCGCTCTCATCCGTGATGAAGATGGAAAACTGAATATCGCCGACCTCTTGCCGAAGCCTTCCGATTCAACTGCTGCGGGCAATTCCAGCACAGATGCCGGCAAAGAGCGCGCCGGTCTCCCACTTCTTATTTCATTGCTTTCTATGGAAGATGGACATCTTAGTTTTGTGGATCGTTCACACAAGCCCCAGGCAACGCTGGAGATAAGAAACCTAAACTCGCGCATAAATGATCTTTCCGTCAGTACACCCATTCCCTTTCAAATAGAAGGCCAAATTGTAGGCATGGGCAAAGGAACTGTGGTTGTGAACGGCACATACAACCCGGCAAGTGAAAACCTCCAGGGGAATGTGAGCCTAAAAGAAGTTGATCTAGCCAGGATTACTCCCTTTATAGCTGGCGAACATTCAAATGATATCCAGGAGGGCAACCTGACTTTGGAAACCTCCCTGTCGGCAGAGAAATTTGACAACTTTGTGGCTCAGGGTAGTCTGAATCTGGATAAACTGAGGATAAAAGGCGGTGAGAAGCTGTCCGAGCCTCTCCTGGTTGAAGCCGCTTTCCAGCTTGATGCGCTACTGTCCAAGGAAACGCTTAAAGTGAACTCCCTCAACCTTGCTCTCAATGGTCAAATGGCCGAGATCCAGGGAACACTTACGAAGTGGCAACAAAAACCTTTTCTTGATTTTACTCTAACCTCCCCTGAAATTAAGCTTGACGAACTCTTGGCTCTCCTTCCCAAAGCTCAACCTACACCAAAGACCACTGAAGTGGTTACTGACCAACCTGCATCGGTTGAGGACAAGCCGACTATTCCCAAAGGCGACCAACCTGCCTCCGTTGAGGACAACTCATCGACTCCAACAGTTGCAGAAGAAGCCAGTTCTGAGGTAGTTTCTTCGCCTTCATCATCCGAGTCTGAAGAACAGTTGGCCGAACAAACTCCGGAGACTTCCCCACAGTCGACTCAAGCCTTCAATCTGGACGCCCAGGGTGTCATTCACCTTGACTGGTTCCATTACAATAAACTGGTTGCCAGCAATGTTGACTGTAAGGTGAATTTTCAAGAAGGGAAAATGCGCGTACAACCACTGACAGCATCTCTTTACGGCGGCACACTGGGGGGTAATATAAAAACGGATCCAAAAACGGATGGGCCCACTTTCAATGCTGCCGTGTACACAGAAAATATCCTTCTTGACGAAATAGTTCGAGCCATTTGGCCTGAGACCGGAGGGCACTGGTCCGGTAATGTCAACCTTTTCTTTAAAGGCAATGGGAGTGGATCAGACCTCTCTGCACTGGATTCCCGTATTGATCTGAATATTAACGAAGCCGATTTTTCTGAACACCCTCTTATCACCAAGCTCGCAGAGCTGTTTCAGGCTGAAAATTTAAAACAACTCCGATTTTCTCAAGTAACTGCACGAGTGCTTACTAAGGAAGGGACGGCTACCATCAAACGGCTCCATTTGATGGGTCCCATAGTGCAAGCGGAAGGAAGTGGAACCGCAGGTCTTTTGGACAAGAATCTCAACTTACATCTACTCCTCCAGATCCGAGCTCAATATGTTGGTAAAATAGCGCCTCTGCGGGACATAGTCACAAAAATCTCTGATAAGCACGGATTTGTTCAGCTACCCTTGACGGTGCAAGGCACCTTTGATGAGCCGGTGTACGGGCTGGATAAGAGCTGGCTGGAAAAGACTGCTAAGAGAGTTGGGATAGAGCAAGTGAAAAAGGTGAGGAAGAAACAGCCGCCCAAGCAGCCCTTGAACGAGCAAAAGCAAAAGGAACTCAAAGAAGGATTAGAAAAGCTTGTCCAGTGAGATTCAGCTGGAATATTGGAATAACAGAGAGACCCCGACAAACCCTCGCGCCGCTTGATTCACCGCCACCTACTGTCCCTTCCAGTTGTTCTAGGAGCTCAACTGGCCTTACGCCTTGTCCGTAAGCGGATTATTAGGTTGGCATCTTGGAGTCAAGTCCCCGCACGCGACTTATCGGGGTCATCTAATCTTAGCACAGTTCCACCTTCTACCAACAGATTTTTTTCGGGCCGAGTTATTCTTAATGAGATGTGGGTTGTGAGATGTGAGAAATAAGATTGCGGATAGCGGATTTGAGAATGAGAGAATTAGTTGATTAGAAAATTAGTTAATTCGTAAAAATCGTAGAAGTCGTAGAAGTCGTCAGTTCACCTCATAACTCACAGTTCACAGTAAGCTTGTCATCTGATCTCCGACTTCTGACCTCAGACCTCTGGAGTTTCTTCGCCGCGTCTCCGTGTCTCCCCCTCACCGTGTCGCCTTGCTGCCCTCCTTCCTCTGACTTCACGCTTGTGCCTTTTACCTGTTACAACAAATGACAGCGCAGCGTAGTGACTTAATGACGGCGAAGCCAAATGACGCGAAGCTTTAGCTGCCCGCTGCTGGCTGCCAGCTGGCATTTTGCCCTATGCTCCATGCCCTATGCCTTCCCAAATCCGCAACTCGCAATCCTCTTTCTGTCATCTGTCGTCTGCCCTCTGTCGTCTAACTTCTGACCTCTGTGCTTTACCCGCTGACATCGCCGTATCTCCGTCTCGCCGCTTCCCCGCGTCCTTCCTCATGCCCCATGCCGCGAACGAAGTGAGCCAGCACGGACAACTGACCAGGTAGAAATACCCTGGCCTTTAAGGCGAAAAAGTGGTAAGCATTCTACTTACCAAGCTCCAATTGTAGACGCTGGTATGACCTATTCTTTAAAGTTCTGAACGTAACTCTTTGTGGCAAAAATTTGGAGTTATGGAGTACTGGAGCACCTCGATTGCGGAATGGCGAATGCGGAATGCGGAATGCGGAATGCGGATTGGGTAATTCAAATTGAGTTTCAGCTTTTGATCTTCTTTTCAATCCGAAATCCGAAATCACTCTCACTCCATTAGGGGAAAGCTTTTCCCATGAAAAGAAACACTTCCTTTTTCTTGATCTCGAGTCTGGTATTTCTGGCCATCGTTGCCGGGCTGATTGCCTGGCAGTGGGATGCCCTGGTTAACAAAATTGCTGGAGAAAAAATCGACGAAGAACGCCAGGCCTGGATGGAGCGCACTCGAGAGCTCGAGACCATGATTCTTGAGTTGCAGCAGGGAAAAGAATCTAAACCGCTACTTCCAACGCAGAGATTGAGTCAGGTCTTTGGTCCCAATTCATCTCTAGTGAAGGGGGTCTCACCAAGAAGCATGAAGTGCCAGGAATTGGAGGAATCCCTCCACGCCTTTTGCCAATATCTGGACGCCGGTGAGACTTTTCGCTCGCAAAAAACGCATCGTGACAGTTGGGCGCTTTTTACCAGTACCCTCGATTCCCTGGAGCGGCGGCCTCCGGTGATCAGCGGGGAATCTTACAACCCTGCATTAATAGTCGAAAACAGTTTTTATTTCTTCAGGTTACTGGGCAGGGAAAAGATCGACCTTATCCGCGAGGTAATCAAATTTGAATCAGACCTTGCTGAACCTTTAATGGGCATAATGTACTACTGGCTAATGGCTGGCAGGAGTTGCGACAAGCTGCCATCTCCTTCTTCCGCCTTAAAGTTTATGTATAATTACGCGGGCTTCTTTCTGAACACCCTGGGAGGACATTCATATTTATATCGCCAGGACTCAAAAATCAGCCTATTGACCGTCTATTACTCCATCCTGGTTATACATGAGGCCAACATGAGGGAATTAAACGAAGTGGGGTTTGACCTCCGCTTGTTCCTCCCAAATATTTTTCAAGAGATTCAAAGTCGCAATGATCTTTTATATGCAGAGGACTACCTCCAAACTCTGACCAATCTCCAACTACAATACTTCCGGCTGGAATGACAACAAAAGGCTGAACTCATCTAATAACAAGGTATTTGACTCTGAAGATAACGGAGGAACGTATGGCAACCAGATTCATTGACAATGGCGATGGCACTGTGACTGATAGGGAGACCAATCTCGTATGGCAGAAGGATACAGCCCCAGAGCGGATTACCTGGCCCCAAGCGCAGGAGTATGTTGAGCAGCTGAATGCAGAAGCTTTTGCCGGCCAGAGCGATTGGCGATTGCCAAACAATGAAGAACTGTTAACCCTCATGCTCCCAAAAGAAAATAGAAAAAGGCTTTACTTAGACCCGATCTTTGGCGTGCATCGCTCCTTCTGGAGCGCGGACACCCGAGGTCACCATGTGGCCTGTTACGTTGACTATTTCTATGGCGGGGTTTACCGGTTCCAAGAAAACTACGTGGACCACTCAGTGCGGGCCGTAAGGGGCCAGATGACAAAAGTCGCCGAGGAAGCAGCCGCTTAGCTGAATGCGATTCGGATGATGCTCATTCCTGGGGACACAGCAATGGGGTGACACGGAGACGCGGGGAGTGATGAATTATTTCCTCTCCGCGTCGCCATTTCTCCGCGCCTGCTCGCCATCGCCTTGCTCAGGCATGGCAGGCGGGTCGGCTTCGCCTTCAGGTGAGGCGGACGGGTCGCCGCGTCGGCTCGGTGCCACTCGATACTACCGTGATGAAAATTACCTCTCGGGATGCATACCTGCCGGAGCAGCATGAATGAAGGGCTACGTCCAGGTCTATACTGGTAATGGTAAAGGCAAGACCACCGCCGCCATTGGTCTGGCCATCAGATCTTTAGGCGCAGGCTGGAGGGTTTTTATCGCTCAGTTCCTTAAAGCCGGAAAATATAGCGAACATAAGGCTCTAGCAAAGTTCTCGGATCACCTCACCATCAAGACGTATGGCAGGAATGTTTTCATAAAGGGAAAGCCCGAAGATGAGGATATAAGGCTAGCCCAGGCAGCATATGAAGAGATCGCTGAGATGGTTGCCTCCGGGCGTTACAATTTAGTGATTCTCGACGAGGCTAACGTGGCAGTTCACTACGGCTTGATTACGGTGGATCAGATTCTCGACCTCGTAGACCGGAGGGCTGAGGGAGTTGAACTGGTAATCACCGGTCGTTATGCCCATCCGCAATTGCTCGACCGCGCCGATCTGGTTACTGAAATGCGTGAGGTGAAGCACTATTACCAGCGAGGCATCAAGGCTCGAAGGGGAGTAGAGAAATGAAGGTTTCAGCGTTCAGGTTTCAGCTTCAATGTCATTTTGCTGACACCTGACACCCGACACCTGAAACCTCAGTATTGATTTTAAGAAGTGTCGTATGAAACGGATTACTTTGATAATTGGCGGCAGCCGAAGCGGTAAGAGCAAAATTGCCTTGCAGCTTGCTGCTCCCTATAGAAATAAAGTTTTTGTTGCTACAGCTGAAGCAACCGATGATGAGATGTTGGCTCGCATTGAACGTCACCGCCGCGAACGGGACCCATCGTACCTAACCGTGGAGGAACCGGTTGATCTGAACATGGCTTTAAAATCTTTGCCAAAAGAAACGGAGGTAGCGGTACTCGATTGTATAACAGTTTGGCTTGGCAACCTCTCTTATCGAGAAAAAGTAATTGACCAGACTTGTCCGGAGATAGACGGATTTTTGGAAATTCTACACTCCCCACCTTGTCACCTCATCCTGGTGACAAATGAAATCGGCATGGGTGTCATCCCAGCGGACTCGGCCACTCGTCAATTCCGCGACTTAGCGGGTAGCCTCAATCAGCAGCTTGCCGAACGAGCCCACGAGATTATTTTATCGGTCAGTGGGATTTCCCTTAGAATCAAATGACGAGACCGCATAGAGCATAGGGCATGACGCTTAGCAATAAACCTATATTTGTATGATTTAAACGCTCTGCGCTATGCGCTCTGCGATATCAGAGTGATGGAGGAATGATTATTGGAAAGACTGCAAAAAATTCTTGATGCAATCACCCCCGTAGATCGGGGATTGGAACCGGAGGTTCGTGCTCACCTAGACAACCTTACCAAGCCTCCTGGCAGTTTAGGATTCTTAGAAGATCTGGCCGCCAACTATTGTTTAATAACCGGGACGACCACCCCACAATTAGGCAAGAAGCGGATAGTCACATTCGCTGGGGACCACTCCGTTGCAACCGAAGGGGTTTCCGCCTTTCCCAGCGAGGTCACCCCTCAGATGGTTTACAACATGCTTGCTGGTGGTGCAGCCATCAATGTATTAACCAAGCACGTGAGGGCTGACTTACAGGTAGTGGACATTGGGGTAGCTGACCCCTTGGATGCTGCATCAAAAATAATTAGACGGAAGGTGAAGCCTGGTACTGATAATATGAGCAGAGGTCCGGCCATGACCAAAGAAGAGGCCATCCAGGCCATACTGGTCGGGGTGGAACTGGCCCACGCTGCTGCTGACGACGGCGTCATTTTGCTCGGCACAGGCGAAATGGGGATTGCCAACACAACTCCTTCCTCGGCTCTCTATGCCGTTCTCATTCCCTGTCCGGTGGCAGAGGTAACTGGGCGGGGCACTGGAATAGACGATACCAGGCTCCAACACAAGATTACGATCATCGAGCGCAGTCTTGAGGTGAATGCGTCCAGGCTCCATGACCCCCTCTCGACTCTGGCGGCCGTGGGTGGTCTAGAGATCGCCGGCATCTGTGGACTTATTTTGGGTGGTGCCGTCCGTAGACTCCCCGTGGTTGTGGACGGCTTTATCTCCTCAGCTGCCGCTCTGGTGGCTATGCGGCTGAGTAAAGCGGTAATCGATTATCTTTTTTTCAGCCACTGCTCAGCCGAAGCTGGACACCGCACCTTTTTTGAGCGCACGGGGATTCGCCCCATTCTCGATCTTGACCTGAGGTTAGGAGAGGGAACCGGTGCTGCCCTGGCCATGCATGTAATTGAGGGGGCGGTGAAGATATACAAGGAAATGGCAACTTTCGACTCGGCCGGCGTCAGTGGAAAAGACCACTAAGCATGAGGCATAGAGCATAGGGTTAGAAAACAACTGACAGCTTGCAGTGAAAAACAGACAGCCGGCTACCGTTTCCTCTGGGCACCAAATCCTAAGGTGTCAGGTGTCAGGTGTCAGGAAACAAAAACAAAAAGGCTGAAACCTGAACACTGCTCAGTCTATGCTCGATGCTGCTAGCTGCGCACGGTGGACACCACCCACCATCGATTTTATGAAGGGCGAAATGCTTCGCGGACTGGTGACTGCTATCAGAACGTTGACTATCTTCCCTGTTCCAGGCCGGGAAGCCTCTGACTATAGCTCCGCCCTTCCCTTTTTCCCGGTTGTAGGGTTTGCCTTGGGAGCGCTCCTCTGGCTTGTGAGTCTCATTGACAGATTTATCGGCGATAGCGGTTGGCCTATGGGAATAGCAATCTTAATGCTTGTGGCAAACATCATAAGCACGAGAGCCCTTCATCTGGACGGTTTAGCGGATTTTGCCGATGCTCTTGGTGGTGGCTGGGACAAAAGAAAACGTCTCGAAATCATGAAAGACTCT
>JAJDNB010000173.1 GCA_022340905.1 Deltaproteobacteria bacterium
TTTGCCGCCTCCTTGGCAATGGCCAGCCCCATACCGGATCCTTCCGTGTGGCTCGAGGTCTCCAAACGTTGAAAGAAGTGAAACAGCCTTTCCATATCTTCCTCTTTGATCCCCACCCCATCGTCGGCGACGGAAAAGATATGATGGGACTCGCTTTCCTCGTAAGCAAACCGGATTTTGCTGAGCTCCTTTCCCCCATATTTCAGGGCATTATCCAGCAGGTTTCTCAGAGCTCTGGTTAGCCGGAGTTCATCACCCATTATTTCGGGAAAGAAAAATGGCGCCAGCAAGGTCACATTCCTCACTCGTAAAGTGTCGTCGAATTCATGCCTGAGCTGAGTCAACACTTCCTCCATATTCACCTTGCCTATAGTTAACGGCAGTTCTCTGGCGGCGATGTAGGAGTTAATCTGTTCAGCCAGAGTAGCTATCTGGCCAGCTGTCTTCATCATTGTCTTGCAGTAAAGTCTCCCCGTGTCATCCAGCAAGTCGCCGTACTGTCTATAGAACCTCTCCATGAGACCACACAAACCGATGGCAGGGCTTTTCAAATCGTGAGAGGCGGAGTAAGCGAAAAATTTGATGGTCTCCTTTTTCTCTTGAACCTCCCTCAGCTTTTCTTGTAAGTCCTGATAGATTCTGGCGTTATTGCTAGCCACCCCGATCTGGTGTCCCATGGTCATGAGCAGATCTATCTCCTCTTGGCCCAGGTTGATCACTTTTTTTGAGCCCAGATTCATAACTCCCTCCACCCGGTCCCTAACTATGAAGGGTACGCAGGCTATGATCTTCAGACCCTTGAGAGCCAGAAGCTTCGCTCTTTCCCTATTAGCAAGTTCCGAGACATGCTGGGCAATGAAAGATTTTGTTCGAGCTGCTTTGCCTGAAAAACTGTCCTCCAGTCCCACTCTCTCCAGGCCCGAGACATCCAGCCCCGTGTGCGCAGTGAGAACAAGAACTTGCTTCTTTGGTTCCCATAGGTAAATACGACCAGAGTCGAAGTCGAAGTGCTTCAAGACGATGGCAAGGGCACCTCGCAAAAGAGGCTCAACTTCCATGGCAACTGAGAGAAAATTGCTCACCTCTAACAGGGCTGACAGAGCCTCATTTCGCGCTTTCAGTCCCGATTTGCTGAATTTGAGGGTTAGGTGTTTTTCAGCTGAGAGCATGTGCTCCTCCAGCGAGGACAAATACATTTAAGGCACGGCCACCGGGGGTCAAAAGCTCCATTACTGTTATCCTGGGAGGGCGGTAATAACCGCCGGCGTGTGGACCATTCCATAAAGATTCCTTTTGGCGGTTTTGTACCGTTCAAAATAGATCTGAGCAATTTTTAGCATCAACCTGTATCCCAGTAATGGATCCTGCTCGCACAGTTTTGACAGCTTGTCGGCATCAATCGCCAGCACCTCAGTGTCCTCGAGACACACGGCTGTAAGAGTGTACTCCTGGGGATGCATAAATGAGGCGGCACCGAATAAGGTCCCTGGCTCTCGCGTCTCAAAGGCAATCCCCACATCATCTCCCGGTTCAATCCTTCTTAAGCTTACAAGCCCTTTACTGACCACAAACAGATTTTTGGCAGCATTGCCACGCTCGTAAATGTGAGAATACCGTTCGTAGGTCTTCTTTGCGGCGATTTTGGCAACCTCTGCCAACTGGCTTTCTGAGAAAGGTTTGAACATTTGGAATTTGGCCAACTCCATTACCTCTGCCATGACCCTCCCTCCTTTCATTCTGAGAGTTTTTCTAAACTGGGACCCCCTCACCCTCCGATGGCCATGCCCACAAATGAATAGTCTTACTCGACGTTCAGAAAAAAATTCATAATGGGCTCATATTTACGCCTGAATTCCGGGTAGACCTCAGCCAGCAGCTGATAATAAGGCGCTATATAACGAATTCTCCCTCGGACAATCTTCAGCTCGAGGTTGGGACACCGGTCACAACTCCAGGCCTGCCAATTGGACCTTGCCGCAACCATGAGGCAGTCGCCGTAGACGGGACAGTCAATAAATTTAATCCCTTTTTTGTCCTTGGGCTGAGGTGTATAGAGTCGCACCGCAATCCTCCTGATACTTCTCAATGAACGCTGCTTAGGTCGAGCAGTCTTGCTTCTCCTTTGCAGATTGCTAATGAAATAAATATGCCATCGTGTTGCTAAGATAAGTTATTGAATTTACAAATTAGTTGTAAAAAAGAGGAGTTCTGATTTAGTGAGGAACTTTACATCCTGTAAAGAATGCTGGCAGGCGGGAGCTGGGTGCTGGATATGGGATTAGGCATAGAGAATGGGACATGGAGTAAGAAGTCAGAGGTCAGAAGTCAGACGACAGCAGGTCACTAGGCATTATACACTGCGGGGCGAGGTGGAGATCAGACAACAGACCATTCGCATCGTCATTCTGGTCCCGCATACAGTGCGGGATAGACTTCTGCGGGAATCCACACTTCACTGGATACCCGCTTTCGCGGGTATGACGGTTTTCCTGATTATCCTCCTGAATTCTGGATTCTGACCTTACACCATACGACAAATGACAGCGCAGTGCAGTGACCTAATGACGCCAAAGGCTAATGACGCGGAGCGCCAGCTGAACCTCTATGCTCTATGCCTATTGACAGCCAAGACCTCGCGATTTGGTACTTGGGATGTGAGATGTGGGATCTGGAATGGGGGATATGGAATAGAGCGAAATTATTGCGGATTGCGGATTGCGGATTTAAAAAATCAAAATGATCTACATGCTGTCTTCTGTCCTCTGTAGTCTGACTTCTGATTTCCGACCTCTGACCTCTCAGCACCTGGGTGAGTACTTGAAACTTTGCCGGACTGCCGGCTTTGCCCGGGGACCGATTCGAGGAGGTAATGGAATAACAGGATTAAGGTGCGCTCAGAAGAATTTCTCCTCCACTTTGATCTTGGCCTCCCGCAGTCGGTTGTAATCCCTTTTCAACCGCTCATTAGCTATGTTTTTGTGTAGCTTGGCGGCATGTAAAGACTCATCGGCCGAGCCAAACATATAGACTTTTGGCACCTCGCGGACTTCTTCCCTGACCCTGCAAGTGTAGGCACCAATCAACAGGTAAGATTCCGTCTCGCCTTTTCCCTCCTCAGTATGGGCCGGATGGACTTTGACAGGCAGATTCTGTTTCCGCAACTCTACTGTTACTTGAACATCCTCGCCTTCTTTTGCGAGCCGAATGAAATCTTCCAGCATCACAAGCTCATCTTGCTCAAAAATCGGTACCATTCTGAATCCTCCCTCATTTCTTATAAAGTGTTTTGCCTTCTAAGACCTTTCGCTTTTGCCCACTATCCACCTAGCTGCCGGATTTTACCTGCAACGATGAACCCCCACATCCAATTCCACAGAGCTACCACGACGGAAAACAGCAAGAGTGTGACGCCAGTCATAAGATCCCTGTGGCCTAGGTTGACATAACCATCGGGTTCCAGACGCCCTAATCTCGCCATGACATATTTCCTTTCCGAGTAGGGTTTTAGGCGCCAGTCTTCTTGCCAACCCAGGGGGACATAGGGGGGATCGACCATGTTTACCCATAAAACCAGCCGATTCTCAGCAAAATTGGGGATCCGTGCGATCCCCCCAAAGAACTCAGGCTCCCCCTTCATATTTGAACGACAAACTGACCCGAGCTCGATAGGCGGCAACTTTGCCGTTTTCAACTCTCATATCCAGTTTGGTGATTTCGGCAATTCTCAGATCCCTCAGAGATTTGCCCGCAGTTTCCACGGCACTCTTGGCAGCCTCCTCCCAGGATGTGGGGCTGGTACCTACGATTTCAACGATTTTATACGTACTTGTCGTCATGTGCCTTCTCCTTCCCTCCTGCCAAGGCCGGCTACGTTTTACACAAAGAAATAAGGCAAAACCCAGCAGCCAAACAGGAATAAGTAGATATTATTTGGTCATTCATGTTCATAGGCAGAGCCCAGGTCCTTGAAAGAAAAGTTGTGGAAGACCCTGTGACCGTTGTAGTCCAGTACTCTTAGGTCATCGGTTTCCTTAACGTCTTTCATGACCACATCAAAGTGCTGACCATACTTTTTCTTTGCCAAGTCGACTGAGACCTCGTGGGCAATGAACTTGTCCAGACCTTTGGCTTCCAATTTTTCTATAAATCCCGAATCTGTAAATGACTCATAGGTGGTTAAAACCAAAATGGGGCCACTGCCTGTAAAAACTAATGCCGCTTTCATAGAATCCTCCTCGTTAAAAGGGTCTTTCTTAGGGTTTTCTCTATGAGGGGACAATCCAGAGGGCAAAGCCTTCGGCGCGGTTCAATACCTTGTTAGTTACCCGTCCCATCAGGAATTCACGGACTTTGGAGAGTCCCCTCCGTCCCATGACAATAGTACCGAACCCTCCCTGCTTTGCTTGCTGGAGGATGTCACCTGACCGGCTGGTGCTGTGCAAGACGGCCTTGGTGGAAATTCTGTCCTCATCCACACCGGATTGTATCAATATGTCTTTGTACGAACGAAACATCCCCGGGATGTCTCTATCCACCTCTTCCAACAACTGCCTTTCTGTGTCTTGGTCTTGAAGTACGAGATCATCCACAAATCCAAAACTAACACTCCGCAATGCATGAAAAAGTGTGAGTTCCCCCCCGGTGTGAGCAGCAAACTTGCCTACGTAATCCACCGCTTTCCGCGAATTTTTGGAGGAATCCACGGCAATGAGCATCTTTTTCGAAACAACCTCCCCCCCAATAACCCATACGGGAAGATTTTTAACTCCCTGGACGATCTTGGTCGAAATGGAGCCGAGAAACATGTCTTCCAGCTTGCTGAGACCCCGCCTGCCAACAACCACAGCGTCGTAGCCAAGAGTGCATTCTTTGAGAATGTCACGGGCAATACCCACCTTTCGCTCCCGCAAAATCAATCCCACCTTGCTTTCACTGAATTTTGCCTTGACCAAAATATTTTTGGCGTCCTCCAAAAAAGCTTGAGCCTCTTTCTTCGTCTCCCTTTTCCACTTGGCATATTTCCCTTTCATCCTCGATCTGAAAAAATCGTCTTTCTCCAGATCCCAAAACGTCTCCGGCGCCGTGGGCACGACAAACATCACGCTTACCCGCAGATCTTTTGGAGCACATTGGTTGGCAACATATTTCACCGCATTGAGTGAATGAGTTGACAGGTCAACGGCAACCAGCACTTTTTTCACTTTACCCATAATTGATCCCCTCCTTTTCTCCCAGGAGACTATCCATCATCTCGTCTACATCTATTGTCAGCAAAACCACCAAATGGATTGGCAGATAGCCAATAACTGTGGTCGAACGGCGGAGTTCATCCAATTCTTTGAAATTCTCGTATGTGTGCCAGGTCACTCCCAAGGCGCAGGAGGCAAAAAAGTCGCTGGCGTCTATTTGTGATCCTTCAATCTCCGTCCTCATTAGTCCTGCTCTCTCTGGTATCATAGACTTTGCTGATCATGTGGATTCACTACCATTGAACCCGCCCCCACCGCAGGTTAAGGTGACCTCAAAGATTCCTTGCCCCACAGAAAAATGAAATATTCGTGCCACAGTAGTTTACCTATAACCTATTGTAATTTATAGAGTTTTTAGATTAAGAAGTTTCTTGTTTGGGGAAGTTACTTTACACCCTGTAAAAAATGCTGGCAGGCAGAAAGAATGAGGTGTGGGATGTGAGATTGGGCATAGGGCATAGAGTCAGAGGTCAGAGGTCAGAGGTCAGACGACAGAGGATAGAGGGTTTAAACTACTGAATATCGAACAGCAGAACAAGGAACCGCAGAATGATGAAGTGATCACTTCGACATTCGAAATTCCTTGTTCGATATTCTGCGGTTCGAAGGGACGGCTACCCAGATGAAATGAATTTTGATTGGTTTTCTACTGGATTCTGACTTCTGACTTCTGACTCCTTGAAGTAGCGCCTAGTTATCTGCTGCCTGTTGTCCGCTGTCAGCTGCATGCTGGCTAGGAAGAGGCGGTTAGATCCCCATCCTCTTTCAGGTTGCTCAGCCAATCTTCCAGTTGACTCAAAACTACAAAAATATTTCTGGCGGCAAGAGCGATGTTTTCCATAATGGCAAATTTCG
>JAJDNB010000183.1 GCA_022340905.1 Deltaproteobacteria bacterium
AACAAAAGGCAACGATTACCGGTTCAAACTGGGTCATTAGCTCACTCCTTCAAATAGGGCATGCAAATTGGCGCAAATCTGGTCATCCTCGCAATGACCTATGTGGATCGTGTTAGCCGGACATTCGGAGACACAGACCCCACAACCCTGACAGAGAGCCGGGTTGATTTCCGAAACGTTTTGTTCATTAATGCGGGGAACCCCGTATGGACAACTCATGACACAGACCAGACAAGCGGCACAGTGCTCTGGATTGACTACAGCAACCGCACCACCCACCCGCAACTTTTCTCGTGCCAGAAAAGCACCGGCCTTGGAAGCGGCGGCCAGCGCCTGAGCGATGCTCTCACTCATAAGTTTCGGTGCATGGGCAGTACCGCAGAGGAAGATGGCCTCAGAGGAAAAATCCACCGGTCGCAGTTTGGCATGGGCCTCGATAAAAAAATTGTCCCTATTGCGCGGGAGCTTGAGTAGGGATGCCAGTTCTTCAGTGTCCGCCGCTACAGTGGCAGAACCCAAAATCACTGCATCCGCGGTCATCTGCACTGGCCGATTCAGCAGTTGTTCTACAAAGGTAATCTGCAAGCCGTCACCGTTCGTGCTCGCCTGAGGCGGCTGGTCAGGGCTGTAGCGAAAAAACAGGATCCCCTTGCTTCTCGCTTCTTTGTAATAATCCTCCAGCAGACCATACATCCTCATATCCCGGTAAAGAATGATGACCTCCATGTCCGGCTTGATTTCCTTGAGTTCCAGGGCGTGTTTCACTGCTCCCTGACAGCAAACACGGCTGCAGTTGGGATTATCCTCATTTCGTGAGCCCACACATTGAATCATCACCACCCTTTGCCAATTGGCCACCTCTTTGCCGTTTTCATGAAGGAATTTGCCCAAGTCAAGCTGGGTCATGACCCGTTCATCTTCTCCGTAGAGGTATTCTTTCGGCTTGTGCTCAACTGCACCTGTGGCGATTATGGTCACACCGTGGTTTATTTTCCTTTCATACATTCCGGGGCCAACCAATACTTCAGTGGTGAAATTACCTTTGGCTCCGCTAAAGCCGACAACAAGTGCCTCAGTCAGCACCTGAATTTTTTCGTTGCTCTGAACTTCCTCGATCAGGCTGGCCATATATTTTTGTACATCTAACCCGTCTATAGTGCGGTGGAGCTGACGAGCCAGCCCCCCTAGTTCCTTTTCCTTCTCCACCAGAACAACCTCAAAGCCCTGCTGAGCCAGATTTAAGGCGGCATTGAGACCTGCCACCCCACCGCCGATCACCAACCCCCGCTGTTTAATCTCTATCATTCTCTCTTCAAGGGGCTCCAGAAGAGCAGCCCGGGCCACAGACATGCGGACGAGATCTTTGGCCTTTGCCGTGGCCTTTTCCGGGTCGTTCATATGCACCCAAGAATCCTGATTGCGGATATTGGCCATTTCAAAGAGGAATTTGTTAAGGCCCACCTCGAGGAGGGTTTCGCGAAAAAGATCTTCGTGAGTATGAGGCGTACAAGCAGCAACTACCATGCGGTTTATGCCTTTTTCCTTTATGACCTCGGCCATATTAACCTGTGTGTCCTGAGAGCAGGTGAACAGGTTGTCTTCAACATGGACAACCTTGGGCAAGGTCCTGGCGTATTCCCGCACTGCGGGCACGTCAACAACACCACCAATATTGATGCCGCAGTTGCAGACGAATACCCCGATGCGCGGCTCCTCCTCACTAGTATCTCTTTGGGGGGGCAACTCTTTGGTTTTGGTCTCTGTCCAGCGAACCTCACTCAACAAAGCACTGGAGGCTGCAGCAGCGGACGAGGCTTCCATTACTGATTGAGGAATATCTTTGGGCCCCTGGAGTGTCCCACAGACATAAACACCCGGTCGTGAAGTCATCACGGGCGCGGATGGGGCGGTCAAGGCAAAATTGTGTTGGTTGAGTTCAATACCGAGCCGTTTGCAGAGTTCAATGACTTCCTTACCCACCTCAAAGCCTACGGACAAGACCACCATGTCGAAGATTTCACTCTGGAGCTCACCCTGATCATCTACATAGGACAGCCGTAGATCGCATTCACCCTCGGATTCAATACTGTGAACTCGAGAACGGATAAAGCGCACACCCTCTTGTTGAGCGCGGTTGTAATACAGTTCGAAATCCTTGCCATAGGTTCGCATATCCATGAAAAAAATGGCCGTATCCAGATCCCCGTGGGCGTGCTCTTTGGCAATGACCGCCTCTTTGATGGCGTACATGCAGCAAACTGCCGAGCAGTAGGAATTATCGCAGTGGTTAATATCCCGTGAGCCCACACATTGCAGCCAGGCAATCTTTTGCGGCTCCTCCCGGTCGTAGGGGCGCATAAGGTGACCCTGGTACGGCCCTGAGGCACTCAATATGCGCTCAAATTCGAGACTGGTAACCACATTAGGTAGCTCCATATAGCTATAAGTCTCGAACCTGGACGGATCAAAAACGCTGTTACCCGGTGCCATTATTACCGCGCCTACTTCAATCTTGGTGCGGCGGGGCTCGTCGTCATACTTGATGGCCTCGGCCAAACAAACCTTTTGACAAAGGCCGCAGCCAATGCAGACGTTCCGGTCTATGACAAAGCCTCGAGGCATGGCCTGGGGATACCTCATGTAGGTAGCTTGCCGAAGATCGAGGCGCTCATTGAATTCGTTGACAGCGGTTGCTGGGCAGGCCCGACTACACTCACCACAAGCGGTGCACTTCTCCAAATCGATATAGCGGGGGTGATTGATTAGCTTAGCCGTAAAGTTACCAGCCTCACCTTCGAGACCTTCTACTTCCGTGTTGGTGATCATATGTATATTGAGATGCCGGCCCACCTCAACCAGCTTGGGTGAGATGATACACATGGCACAATCGTTTGTCGGAAAGGTCTTATCCAGTTGTGCCATGATCCCACCAATGGTTGGTGATTTGTCCACCAGATGGACATAATAACCAGCATCGGCCAGGTCTAGAGATGCCTGCATCCCGGCGACTCCTCCTCCGACCACCATTACGGCACCTACTCTCTTACTATCTTTTGCCTTTGCCATAGCTATTCCTCATAGAGTTTCCTATTGACCGCTTCATCACGCAGCCGGGCGCACGAACTTGGCCGTTGTCCCCTCGAATCTGTGGAACTGTGCCTTACCGGCTCTTTCCATATCGTTCAACCTCAATGAGACGGTGTAGACCGGCAGTCCGGTCTTGCTGGCCATTTCACGAACGGACTGAGGGCCATCTGCCAGGGCTTCAAAGATCAGCCCCTTTTGATATTCATCAGCCACAGCCTGCCTGACAAGTTCCTGGTAAGCTGTCGCTTCCATTTTCTCGTGGTAGACGTTTTCCCCCTCGGTGATGTGCCTATCCATTCCCATGAGCCAGCGGATGCGCGTCGAACTCAGGACGCTTTCCGCCGCGGCCAGTTCAATGGCGAAATCGGCAGGTTGGAAAGGTCCAAGCTCCCCGATTAGATTGCTCAATTCGGTAACGTAGTTGGCGAAGAGTTGTCCCTCGGCAGCACTCACCCAGCGAAGCTGAAGTCTGTTGCGGCCAATGCCGGTAAGATCCAGCAATTCCTCTACCACCGGTATGCGTTTGGAAGTATAAACATTACCGTCCAGGTAATGGCATTCTCCAAGATGTCAGCCAAAGACAAAGACGCCGTCGTAGCCGTTTTTGAGGCCCTCCAATACATATACGGGGTCAACCCGGCCGGAACACATGGTTCGAACGACGCGAATGGTGGGAGGGTACTGAAAGCGTGAAACCCCCGCCAGATCAGCCCCAGCGTAAGCACACCAGTTACACAAAAAGGCCAGGATTTTCGGCTCGTATGTCTCTTCCATATGTCTTCTCCTACTCAAAGAACCTGTCACTTAGTTATCCCGCCGTAGCGCCTGCACGAATGGCCGCAATGATCTGTCGATCTCGAAAATGGATCATGTCAATCGCCTTTTGCGGGCAGGCCGCAGCACACAATCCGCAGCCTTTACAAGACGCCGAGACATTCACAGCCCGGTATCCCTTGCCCTCGACCTTTTCAAGATGTACCGCACCAAAGGAACAGGTAGCCTCACATAAGCCACAGCCGATGCAGAGTTCTTGGTCCACCGACGATACCATGGGCTCAACCATTACAAACTTCTGAGAAAGAACGGTAGCGGCTCGGCCTGCGGCTGCCTGAGCTTGGGCGATGGACTCCTCAATTGGTTTGGGGTAGTGGGCCAGACCACAAACGAAAACACCATCAGTGGCAAAATCCACCGGCCTTAGCTTCATGTGAGCCTCGAGGAAAAACTTGTCTTCGTTGAGGGGAACCTTGAAGAACTTGGCCAACTCCTCGTGATCCTTTGGATAGATGGCCGTGGCCAGGTTTATGAAATCGGGTTTGATGGTCAGAGGCCTTGCCAAAATATGATCAGTGACGGTAACCTGCAGCTGTTTGCTGCCATCCTCGCCGGTTATTTCCTCTACCACCGGCTTGTCTTCCAGCCGGTAACGAATGAAGATCACACCCTTCTCCCTGGCCGCCTTGTAAAGTTCCTCCCGCGGACCATAGGTACGAAGATCCCGATACAAGATGTAGACATCCATGTCGGGATTGATTTCTTTCAGATTCAGTGCCGTCTGGACCGAGTGGGTACAGCAGATTTTTGAGCAGTAAGGCCTTTCAGGTTCCCGGGAGCCGACACATTGAATGAACACGGCTGCCTTAGCCTGCTCGACCATCTTTGGATTCTTGTCGCTGGCCTCCTCCAGTTCGTGCCAGCGATATACCCGATCACTCTTGCCGTAGAGGTATTCAGCCGGCTCAATGGACTGTGCACCGGTGGCAAGTATGGTCACCCCGTGCTGAATCTCTTGGGAACCATTCCCATTGGCTACCGAACTGACAAAATTCCCCACAAAGCCATTCACCTCGTTGACTTCCGTGTTAGTAAGAACCTCAATGTTTTTGTGGCCCTCCACCCGCTCGATGAGATCAGCGACAAAAGACCCCACATCCTCACCCTTATAGGTGGCCTTAATTTTCAGGGCATTCCCTCCCAATCGGTCTGTCTTCTCCAACAGATAGCTCTTAAAGCCCTGGTCGGCCAGGTTGAGAGCTGCCACCATGCCGGCCACACCTCCGCCGATAACCAAGGCCTTGGAGACTAGATCCACCTTGATATCTTCGATGGGCTCGAGCAGCGAGGCCTTGGCCACGGCCATCCGCACGAGGTCTTTGGCCTTGGCTGTGGCCTTTTCAGGTTCCCCCTGGTGTACCCAGGAGTCCTGGTCGCGGATATTTGCCATTTCAAAGAGAAAGCGATTGAGTCCCGCCTCACGGATGGTCTCTTGGAAGAGGGGCTCATGAGTTCTGGGCGTGCATGCAGCCACCACTACTCGGTTCAGCTGGTGTTCCTTGATAGCCTGTTTCATGATTTCCTGAGTATCCTGGGAACAGGTGAAGAGATTCTCGTCCACATAGACCACTGAAGGCAGGCTTTTGGCATAGTCTCGTACAGAAGGGACATCAACAATGCCTCCTATATTCACGCCACAGTTGCAGACAAACACTCCCACCCTGGGCTCTTCCGCCAAGGTGGGAATTTCTGCCTCGTAGATTTTTTCCGTGATCAGCGAGCCCCGTGCCGACGCCAGGATGGCCTGAGACGAGGCCGAAGCTGCACTGGCTTCCATCACCGAATAGGGTATGTCTTTGGGGCCGCTGAAGGCACCACAAATAAAAATCCCCGGCTTGGAGGCGGCCACAGGGGCAAAGGAAGAGGCAACAGCAAACTGGTCGACATCCAATTCAATCCCCAGCTTTTCCGCCAGTTCGATGGTTTGCGCTGAAGTTTCCATGCCCACTGACAGAACTACCATGTCGAAGGTTTCAGTCTCGAGAGTCCCCTCATCGGTTGAGTAGGTAATCTCCAGATCGTCGGTGCCAGCCACCCTCTCCACACTGTGCACCCGTGAGCGGATGAAGCGTACCCCTGTTTCCTTTTCGGCTCTACTGTAATAGCGATCGAAGTCCTTGCCGTAGGTGCGCATATCCATGAAAAATATTGCCGTATCCAAAGGCTGCTTGCTGTGTTCTTTGGCAATAACCGCCTCCTTGATGGCGTACATACAGCAGACTCCAGAACAGTAACTGTGGTCGCACTGATTGATGTCTCGAGAACCAACACACTGCAGCCAGGCAATCTTTTTCGGTTCCCTGTGGTCGGAGGGGCGCACCAGATGGCCCTGGTATGGGCCTGAAGCACTCAAAATACGCTCGAACTCCATACTGGTGACCACGTTGGGGAATCTGGTGTAGTTGTACGTCTCGTAACGACTAGGATCGAAGGCCCGAAAACCGGGCGCGGCAATAATAGAGCCCACCTCCACAGTGACCGCCGTCTGCAGCATACTGTGATCCACTGCCTCTGCTTTGCAGGCGGCCACGCATTGCATACATTCGCAGCAAAGGCCACAATCCAGGCAACGCTCGGCTTCTGCTTTTGCCGCTTCTTCGCTAGCCAATAGGTTGACTTCCTCGAATCCAGCGAGTCGTTCTTCCACGGGCAGCGTCGGGGGGAGGAGGCGTTCTCCTATCTGCTCATCTGAGGGAATGGATTGCCAGTTGGTGCCCACAGGAGGTTCTTCGATCCATTCGCTGGGAAGCTCTTCACCTTGAATATATTTCGCCATGTAGCGGGCGGCCCTCTTCCCGGCTTCCACAGCCTCGATTACTGTTGCAGGGCCGGTAATCGCATCGCCGCCAGCAAAGACGTCTGGCTGGTTTGTCTGCAAGGTTTCGGGATTTACCACCAGAAGATTCCATCTGGAGATCTCAACTTCGGGATCGGTTCCGAGGAACTCTAGGTCCGGTTCCTGGCCGATGGCGGGGATAATATGCTCAGCTTCGATGAAAAACTCTGAGCCCTCAATGGGGATGGGCTTGCGACGCCCGCTGGTATCCGGGTCGGTAAGACGAGTGCGGATGCATTGGATACCGCTCACCTTGCCTTTTTCGCCCACAATTTTTAGAGGCGCCACTTGAAAGAGGATCTCCACACCCTCCTTTTCCGCTTCTTCCACCTCTTCCTGCTCCGCCAGCATTTCCTTGCGCGAACGACGGTAAATAATTCGCACCTCCTCGGCTCCGAGGCGACGTGCTACCCGGGCGCCGTCAATGGCCGAGTGGCCACCGCCGATGACCACCACATTTCCGGGGAGTTTTTTCAGTTTTCCCAAGTGAACTCTGCTTAAAAAAGAGGTGACATCTGCCACTCCCTCATAGGCATCTTCCCCCTCCAGCATCAGTTTAAGGCCTTTCCAGGCTCCGATGGCCAGAAATATTGCTTTGGCTCCGTGGGATCTTAGTTCGTCGACGGTCAGATCCTTGCCAAGACGGGCATTGGTCTGGATCTTTACTCCTGTTCTCTGGATGAAGGCTATTTCAGCGTCCAACACCGAACGTGGCAACCGATGTTCTGGGATACCGTAACGCAACATACCACCTGGTTCAGGCATTGCCTCATAAATGGTCACCTGGTAGCCATCGAGGGCGAGATAGTAGGCAGCTGTCAACCCAGCCGGTCCAGAGCCCACAATGGCGACTTTTTCTTCCCGAGGAGTGATGCCCGGTAACGGCAGTTCCTCTAGATTCACATGGTCCGCTGCCACACGTTTGAGCTCACGGATGGCAATGGCACTATCCATCTCCAGCCGCCTGCAGCTGTTCTCACACTTATGGGGGCAGACCCGTCCGAGCACCCCGGGGAGCGGCAAATCCTCGAGGATAATCTTCACCGCCTCCTCGTATTTACCCATCTTCACCATGGCCACATAGCCTTGCACGTTGAGGTGGGCAGGACATGCCATCCTACAGGGGGCAGTGTCCAGCTTTTCGATAGCATATCCTCCAGGGATCGCCTGAGCATAAGGCTTGAAGGTGGCTTTTCTCGTGCCCAGCCCTTGGTCAAACTGGCTGGGTAATTCCACTGGGCAGACTTCTGCACAGTCGCCACAACCGGTACACTTGTCCAGGTCTATGTATCGCGGTTTCTGGCTCAGCGTTACTTGAAAACACCCCTGCTCACCAGTCACCTTTTCCAGCTCAGCGCAGGTATGAAGTTCAATATTGGGATGGCGCCCGCATTCCACCAGTTTGGGGGATAAAATGCACATGGAGCAGTCATTGGTGGGAAAGGTCTTGTCTAATTGCGCCATAACTCCGCCGATGGCT
>JAJDNB010000191.1 GCA_022340905.1 Deltaproteobacteria bacterium
AAGCCTGGCACACCATTTGCCTAGTATGATGATGCGCCGGATGTGTTCAGTGGTCGCAGAATAGCGGTTTACCCTGATGTAGAGCCCTCTTGGGCTTGTAGCCGAGCCCAAGTTAGACTGGAATCTTCTGCCTTTGGAGTATATCTATGGATACATTTAGGTCTCCCAAAAGTCACCATCACTCCAGAATGGAAGTCAGGTGGGAGGTTCACTTTTTCACCGACAGTGGCCACATGGAGGGTGAAACCGTCAACATTAGCCCAGAGGGAGTTATGGTCTCCTGCAAGGAATTGCCTCCCCTGGAGGACAAATTTCGCCTGGTAATCCGGCCGCCTGATCACTACCCTCTGGACGTTACCGGAAGAGTAGTGTGGACTACCATCTGCAACCCTGTGAGTGGTGCGGAAAGCATCGGTGTGGACATACAATTTATGTCAATAGGGGAAAAAGACAAGACATTCCTCCAAGGATTGGTCGGTGGACAATTCGACAAAGAGGTTAACACCATTGGCAGAGACCTGACCGCCCGACCGGAGGTGGACATAAAGAGAGAGGTGGGACCAGCCGAGGCGCCGCAAATTGCCGAGATTAGCTTGCCCGTGTTCTACACCAACGGTGGGAAAGTTGTGCAAGCCATGGGTAGTCGGTTTTCCACCAAAGGTTGCCATATTTACACCAGGTTGGCGCCGCCCAAAGGGTCGGTTTTTTCCCTGCAGGTGAAAAATCCTCGAACCGGCAAATCCATACAGGTGGACAGCTCTGTGGTTCAATGTAAGCGCTGTCTGATCAAAAATCATTGGGGCATGATCCTACGTTTTATGAATCTGAGCGGCTCGGAGAGAGAAGAGATTCGACAAATCTTGGAGGAAGCCTCTGTTGCCCCACTACCCCAAAAGGAACCAAAGTATATCAAGAGCAGGATAGGCCAGGCTCTGCTGAAACATTTTGGCAAGAAACGTACTGTACACTAGGTGCATTTAGGATTTCACCAGTCCGGCAAGGCAAGGTTGCACCAGGTTCATTCACCGCCTAGTACCAACTGAATGTTCACCTTCCTGCCTCACTTTCCCTTAACCCTTCTGCGGTCTAATCACCTCCTGCGGGTTACTTCTTGACAGACCACTGCTAGAGGAGAACGGGGTAGCTCTCTTGCCTCCACGGTTCCCTCGTGAGAAGATAGGAGGTAACTCTAGCTAACATAGGTGAAAGGGAGTTTACCGTATGACCACGAAAACGAAATGTCTCATCACGTTAATACTCTTGAGCATGGTTGACACTGCAATTCCCTTCCCCATTATAGGAGTGATCCTCATATACATTCTTCTTCAGAGGCCGCCATGGTTCAAAAACGTGACTGCGGAGATCTATGGATCAACAGGCTCGGATCACACTCAATAAGAAGACAATCGCTGTGATCCGGTTGTTGAATGTCTGCGCTGTTATATGATAGCCTCTCCACATTCTATCTGACCAAGCAGAATGATGTTTTCTGCAAAACTCTGACCTGTGATCACCATAAAGGGGGCACGTAAATGGAAAAAAAACGTCTCAAGAAGCTGGCTGAGGATCCTCGATTCATCCAATCCATCTACAACTACTGTGACCGGTGGTGCGAACGTTGTCCTTTTACCGCACGCTGTCTGAATTTTGCTCTTGGTGAGGAGGAGTTTGACCAATTGGAGGATCAGGACTTAAATAACGAAGAGTTCTGGAAGAAGTTATCAGAGACGTTGCATGTAACCCTGGAGCTATTGGAAGAAGCGGCAGAGGAGCATGGAATAGACCTGAATTCTATGGATATGGAGGAATCGGCAGAGGAAGAGAGATTAAACGATGAATTGGCCAGAGATCATCAATGCTCTCGCGCGGCAAAACTCTACATTGAAATGGTTGACGACTGGTTGGATTCTGCCAGATATATCTTTTCCCCAGAGGAGGAAGAACGATCAACTGCTGAACCCCTGGATGAAAAGGATTCAGCCTCTTCGGAAGGAGATAACAGCTTGGTGGAGCCAGTAGAGGTTGTGGGCTGGTATCAGCACCTGATCTACGTCAAACTCATGCGGGCCATCCGGGGGGAGTTGCTGGAGGAACCGGAGATTCTCGACGAATATCCGAAAGACTCGGATGGGTCGGCCAAGGTTGCACTCATCGGCATTGACCGTTCCATTGCTGCCTGGGGAGAGATCCGCAATCTTTTTCCCCACAGGAGCAATCAGATTTTGGACATTCTCGTTCACCTCGAACAGCTACGGAGAACAGTCGAAAAAACGTTTCCCCACGCCAGAGCATTCATTCGACCAGGGTTCGACAAAATAGACTTGAACAGTTAGTAAAGAGGCAGGAATACAGCATTCAAAATTCAGTGGATTAGCCGAGGGTTATGGGAATGTTGGAATAGTGGAATGATGGCATGTAGAAACTATTATTCTAACATCCGATCTTCCTCCTGGCTCCTGACTACTTGATCTTGACCAATTCTTTTGTGTACTGGAAGGCACCGTCTCGCTCGATCCAGCGGTCACCATCTCTCTCCAGAATCCAGCCACTGTCCTTCTTGCCACCGAAAGGTAGACGGAGGGGCGTAAACAGGAAATCGGGATTGTCATACACCATCCCGAAGTGCGCCTGGAATGCCTCCCTTGAGCGCTCTGTTGGAGAGCCAAAAAAAGCCAAAAGAAAGCCATATTTGGTTTGAATTAACTCTTTCATCAAGTCTTCCTCGTGATCAAAGGGACTGAGGACCAGAAAGGGACCGAATAACTCCAGGTCCGGAATTTTCCCCATGTCCAACTCCAGAACGAGAGGATAAACAAATTCTCCCTCAATGGCACCGGTGAGCCGGCGAGCCTCTGAGCACTGTTCAAGGCCCCTCTTTAGAATCGCTCTCGTTCTCTCCACCCGAATCGGGCCAATATCAGTTTCCGCATCCAGAGGATCACCCACCTTGAGCTTTCCCACATGCTCTAAGACCTGCTCGCACACCTCTTCGTAAAGATCCCTATGAATCAAGGCCTTTTTCAGGGTAGTGCAGTATTGGCCACCGTTAATAAAAGCGCGACGCGCTATAAACCTGCTCGCTCCCTGGATATCCGCATCTTTAAACACTACAGCCGCAGGCATGCCGCCGGGTCCAGCGAAAAAGAGCTTGTCGAAAGCGCGATGCTCTCGCCGGTATGTTTCTCCCACTGCTGAGGCCCCCGAAATAAAGAGGACCCGGACCACTTCATCCTCCACACATCCCTGGCCGAAAGCCCGGTTGTTTGTCCCGGTCACGGGGTGAAAAGCTTCTAAGGGTCTGCTAATCTCTGCGATGAGATCAGCCGAACGGGGAGTTTGCGACGAAAAGCTAAACCTCAGTTGGTTCCCTGTGAGCAGAGCCGCCCCCCCAAGACGTGCCAACATAACCGTCGGGGCATCATAGGGAAAGATGGCTGCAACGGTTCCGTATGGTCGGCCATTTTCCAACCATTGGACCTCCTCCTCCATACTATTGAGATGCTCAACCGCCAGTTCCACCTCAACCGAGGTAATTTTTACCGGAAAACCCGCGTCCAAAGCCGCAGCTTCCTGAAAATCCACCTTTCGACTTTCGAGACTTCCTGCAAGTCCCCTTATTTGTTTCAGCCGCTTACTGTAGTCTGTACTTGACAATGGCTCACTCCTCTCTGCTAAATATGGACAAAATAAATCTAACTCGATTTTTCAAAATAGCAAGCATTTCCCCCATACCTGCCACCGAAAATACTGAATACGGGGGTGTGAATCTCGACCATGACTGCTTCTCCCGACTTCACAAAGGTATGGAAGAATACCTACACAGTCCATTCATACCAGGTGGACATCAAAGGCAAGGCAACCATAGCAACCTTGTGTCAACTCTTGCAGGAGTCTGCCTGGCAACATGCCGAACACCTGGGTCTGGGGTTTTCCCACTTGAGGAGAAAAAACTTCATCTGGGTTCTCGCTCGACAGTTGGTTAGAATTAGCTCCTACCCTGAATGGGGAGATACCATTGAGGTCCGCACCTGGCCCACAGGTAACGACAGAGTCTTTTGCTACCGCGACTTTAGAATCTCAGAGCCTAATGGCTCCACAGTCGCCGAGGCCAGCACTTCCTGGTTTGTCATCGACCTAGTTGCCAGGAAGCCGCAAAAAACTGCCCTCTACTATCAGCTGAAACTTCCAGAAGATGTGGAAACTGTCTTTCCCAATCGGTTAAATAAATTAGAGACTCTCCAGTCCGAGGATTTTACCAAATCGATTCGGGTTTCTTATGGAGATTTGGACATGCATAAACACGTAAACAACGTGAGATATATAGAATGGATAATGAATTGTCTCCCCCTGGAATTTATGAACACCTATTTTTTGAAGGAAATAGAGATCAATTACATGTCTGAAGCCTCGTATGGAGATGAAATCGCGGTGAGCTATGAAAAGAAAGGAAAATCTAACTTCTTGCATAAAATAGTGCGAAAAAGTGACAATACAGAAATTTGCAGAGCCAAAACAGACTGGGCGAGCCAAGGAACATAACTACATAAATTGAGCGATTCCATTCCCCCTCACCTTTATCCCCTCCCACCGGGGGAGGGGACATTCTCTTGATATGTTAAATACTTCCCTCCCCCTTGTCGAAGATCCCGCTGTCCTTTAGCGGGGACGGGGGGGGGCAGGGTGGGGGTGATTGAACTTATTGGGTGAAACCCGTTCATTTCAGAGCATTAGATAAACAAGATCCATTTTACGCTTCCGTTTGAAGAATTTCTCAATTTGAGGACTTATAAGATACGGGGGAATTAGCCTGTGGTCATTTACGATTCGCAACAAAAATTCACCCTCTATGACTTCGGAATCGAAATCCCGGTCTCCCATAGCAGGGTGACAAAGACCTTTGAACAGTTGATTGCTCACAGGGTAATTGGCGCAAGGGTCCAACAGTGGCACATCAATAAGGTGGAGGAAACTATTACTATAGGTGATGTACTACGGGTGCATGGAAGAGAATATGTGGACAAGCTATATTCTGACGATCTGGAAAATGAAATCATAAGAACCTATGAACTAATTGACAGCAATGGTAGGTATTACCGCTACAACCCTCAGAAGGCAAGTCGTCCCCTAGCCGAACTCTTCGAGACCATCATCGCTAAAGTCGGGGGAACCTTGCAGTGCTGCCGGGTCGCCCTGGAAAAGGGTTTTTGTTTCTATTTTGGCGGAGGGATGCACCATGCTCATCGAGACTACGGGAGTGGGTTCTGTCTAGTAAATGACATTGTCATAGCCATTCGCAAACTCCAGGCTGAAAATGCTATTAAGCGAGCCTGGATCATAGATGTTGACGCTCACAAGGGAGATGGAACTTCAGCATTAACCCAAGGGGACGATTCCGTGATAACTCTCAGCGTTCATATGGCAAAAGGTTGGCCTCTGGACGGAGAGAAATATATAACAGGTGGGAAACTAAATCCTCCATTTACTCCAAGCGATGTAGATATACCCATTGGAGAAGGCGAGGACTCTTCATACGTTGCAAAGCTGGAAGAGGGACTCAACATCCTAGAAAGACAGCCCAGACCCGATCTTGCAATAGTTGTGGTCGGCGCTGATCCCTATGAAAAGGACGAACTCCCGTCGGCAAAACTACTAAAATTAACTCTGGCCCAATTAAAAGAACGAGATATTCTCATTTATAATTTCTTGAAAGATCGAGGTATCCCTCAAGCATACCTTATGGCAGGTGGATACGGCGATAGCTCATGGGAAGTTTACCTACAGTTTCTCGAGTGGGCTCTCCTTGACAATTTACACTGACTACATGATCCAAGCCCGGTAGGAGCACTTGTGATGACTGAGAAAGAAGAGAGAAAAGATGGGTATCTCATTGGCGTCATCTCAGACACCCATGGTCACCTGCGCGCCGAGGTGGCCGAGGTTTTAAAGGGTGTAGATTTGATCATTCATGCTGGTGACATAGGTAAGCCCGAGGTGCTTGCGGCACTGGGTAAGATAGCCCCTGTTCATGCCGTTCGAGGAAACATGGATGGTCACTGGGCCTTTGGCCTCCCTGAAACTGAGGTAGTAGAAGTAGGAGATCTCTTGCTTTACGTGGTCCATGATGTTTTTCGTCTTGACATAGACCCGGTTGCAACCGGAGTTGTCGCTGTAATTCACGGTCACACCCACACTGCGACGATAGAAAACCGTAAAGGTGTTCTCTACCTAAACCCTGGCTGTGCTGCATCCTTCAAGTCAACCCCCACGGTGGCCCTCCTGCACATACGGGATAACTCGGTGCAAGCGGAGGTGTTGGAAGTCTAGTTTGTAATAAAGCCCCCTTAGTCTATTAAGACCAGGACGAGTTGGAAATTCAGCTTTAACAGGTTATGTTCAAGGGTAAGGCGGTTTGCCGATGGTACCTAGGAAGCCACCGCAGAGGTCGCTTTACTCGAGGAAAACAGCATGAAAAAAATAGCTATGAGTCTCATAGGTTGCATGTTATTTGCCGCCTCTTCAGCTTGGTGTGAGGAGGCAATCGATTTTTATAAGCTCGGCCTCGAGAGTTCCAGCTTCAACCAGAAGATTTACTACTTCACCAAAGCAGTGGAGTTGAATCCCAGGCTGGCCATTGCCTTTAAAAAACGAGGTATGATCTACTACTTCCAAGAAAAATATAGCAAAATGTTGCTCGACTTCCGCAGATATACCGCTCTCACTCCCTCAGACCCGGAAGGTTTTGGCATGATTGGCTTGGCTCAGTTGAAACGAGACAATTTTACTGAGGCCATTACCCAGCTATCTCGGGCTATCGACATGGACCCCGTATTCGCCAGTGCTTACCTGCATCGATCGGAAGCCTATTACCACGAGAAGCTTTTCGAGCAAGCTGTGGAGGATTCCACCAAGGCCATTTCCTTTGGCAAGGCTCAGTCTATTATAGGCAAGGCATATACAGTTAGGTCAAAAGCTTACAGGCAACTGGGACAAGGAGATCTGGCTGATAAGGATTTCAACAAAGCGTATCTTTTAGATCCAGCAAACTACAGTTACCGGTACTTCACCATCACCAATTATTTAGCCTCCCTTGCTAGTGACTCCAACTATATTCCCTTCAAGGATATCCGCTGGCTGGGACTCGTAGGTGTCATAGTCTTACTGCTTGTGCTAATCTTCAGACTGGCATTGCCAACTCCCCGCAAGAATGGTTTATGAACTCCCTGTCTGACTGCTTTTAGCTTTCTGGAGACGGTGCACTATGAGGTCTCTTCTCACATCCTGCCTGCGAATACCACGTAGGGAATGTTTTCTCTGCAATTTGGCAGTCCTTGGGATGATTCTCTTACTCCTTTTTCCCTCCTGTACCAAAGAGGACGAAACAGAAAAAATCCGGAGCTTAATCAAGGAAGGAGTCGAGCTTGCCGAAAAACACGATATTAGTGGGCTGATTGCATTTACCACCAAGGATTTCATTGCCCAGCCGGGCAAGCATGGTAGTCAAGAGGTGAGGAGGATACTGTGGTTCGCCTTTAACCACTATGGCAATTTTAGAATCATGTACCCGGAGCCAAGTGTCGACCTTGGCCCTGAAGGTCGAGAGGGTTCGGCAAGAGTTTACTTTGTGATCGTCAAAAAAGATCAATCCGTACCTAAGGTTCAAGACCTCTACAAAGATCCCAAAGGTTGGATCGAACAGGTGGGTGAACGTGCCGATCTCTATCGGCTCAGCCTTGACGTGGTGAAAGAACATGGAGACTGGTTGGTAAAAGGAGCCCTGCTTGAGCCTTTCAGGGGCACTGGCTTCAGGTAGACTGCATGACACAACCTTCCGCACGGTAGATATCTTGGGGAGAGACTAGGCACCAAGTCTCACGGTGTCAGGAACCAGCTTGCAGCTGACAGCGGACAGCAGTCAGCTCGTAGCATGCAGCGATGATTCTGTATTAGGATATCTTTTTCCTGCTAGCTGCCATTTTCCCCATGCTCCATGCCTTAGGAGGAAAGACAAGCGAATGAAACAGAGCGAAACCAAAGTAAGCAGATGGTCGGACGAAAAGAAGCCGGACGAAGCAACAATTCGTGAAATATTGGCTGAAGAGGGTCTGCATCCCTATCGTTGGTCAAATGCACCTGGAGATGTGTACAGCTCTCATACCCACTCTTACAATAAAGTCATCTACGTTCTCAGCGGCGCGATCACTTTCAGCTTGCCGGATTCTGGTGAGAAGCTTGCACTGAAACCTGGAGACCGACTCGATCTGCCGGCGGGAGTATCTCACGGAGCTGTTGTGGGCCCACAAGGTGTTGCCTGCTTGGAAGCCCATAGATGAACCCTGCCCCACCAGTACATCATCATCTCATTCAAAGAAATCTCGAATCAACCTTATTGCTTTTGCAGTTACCATCTAGCTCGGCGAATATCTTCCAAAACAGGGGTGAAATATCCGGATTATTCAGCGGGCGGGCTACCCTTGGGCAAAGAGACGGTAAAGGCCATGTGATTCCCCTCTGAGGTATACGAGAGGAGACCTCCCATATTCTTGAGAAGACGGTAGCAAAGTGGCAATCCTATACTCTCGCCGCCCTCGGCAAAAGGCATGAAGAGAAGTTCAGGGTGTTTAACCTCCTGTGCCGGTATTGGATTCTTGAACTCGATGTAGAGGTCCTGCTCACTTTGAAAGGTCCTTATGGCAAGGACGCCACCGTTTTCCATGGCTTCTACTGCGTTGAGAATGAGATTGACAAAAATTTGGGTCAATATATCGGGATCTGTGTAGACCTCCGACAGATTGGGGTGGAGTTTCAGTTTGCAGGTAACCCTTCTGAGTTCTGTCTCTGGAGAGAGCAGATCCACACAGTGAGTAATAATGCTGTTTACCGAGCACCCCTCAGGGCGAACTTGTACCGGTTTGAGATAGTTTCTTATTCTAGACAATATCCTTTCCAACCGTTGGGACTCGTGGAGAATAATCTCGCATTCGGGTAGTTCCGGAAATTTTTGTTGAAGCCGCCGGGCAAAGCCCCCAAGAGACACCAAAGGATTGCGAATTTCGTGAGCCACTTCCGCAGCGATGGTACCCAGAGTATTTAGTTTCTCCCTCTGGACGATGGCTTTTTCCAGTTGCTTCCTCCGGGTGACATCAAAGAACACGCCGCTCACATAGTTCATCTTACCACGTTCATCACACACTATTTGCCCTCTGTCTTGTATCCAGAGGATTTCCCCGGATTTCGTCTTAATCCTGTATTCCCTCACAAAAGATTTGTCAGTTTTTAAGGCTTGCAGAAAAGCTCTCCTGGCCACCTCGAAATCACCATCTGTGACCATGTCGCTCCACTTTTTCTTTCGAGAGTTGAATTCTTCCATAGTGAAACCGGTGAGCAACTCAATCTTGTCATCCATGAAATCTACAGACCAGTCGTGGTATCCCCGGTAAACAATGCTCGGTATGGTATTTATGAGGTGGCGATACCTGGTCTCACTTTCCCGGAGCTCTGCTTCGATCCTCTTGCGATCTTCTATCTCGTGTTTGAGCTGCTCGTTTGTGGACAAAAGTTCGGCAGTACGCTCTCGTACTCGCAGCTCCAGCTCGGCATGAGCTCTCTGCAGAGCCTCCTCCGCCCGCTTGCGGTCGGTTATGTCTGTGAGTACGCCCAGACTTCCAGTAAATTGTCCCTCCGAATCATAGAAGCTCCTAGGTGAAACGAGGGTGTACACTCTTCTACCGTCTTTTGCTCTCCAATCGATCTCATAGCTCTTTGTTTCACCCATTCTCCGTCTAATCATCTGCTCTTTCATGAAATCCTGATAGTCTCCATGGACAAATTCCAGAATGTGACGACCAACTATTTCCTCCCGAGAATATCCCAACATTTCGGCAAGTCTCTCATTGATATAAGTAAATACATAATCACCGTCCGCCATGGCCAACCCCTCGTTCATGGTTTCGACGAGTTGACGATAGCGTTCCTCGCTTTCCCGCAACGTCTCTTCAGCAATTTTCCTATTGGTGATGTCACGAATCAGGCCATCATAGGAGAGAAGATTTCCCTCCACATCGTAGCTTGGCACCAGACTGTTGCTCACCCACCTGAGCTGACCGTCCTTTCGCCTGATTCGATGCTCTATTGATCTAGGCTCGTGGCCGGCCAAAAGTTCGGCGGCCTGTCTCCGGACTAACTCCCGGTCTTCTTCTGGAACCATTCTGATCCAGAGAAAGGGATCTGAGCTAAATTCTTCTGAGGTGTATCCCGTCACCGCCACACAGTTTGGTCCGTGGGAGGTTTCAGCAGGATGCCCGTTTGTCATCCTCACAGTAAATATGTAATCTGTTATGGCCTCGGTAATTCTCCGGTATCGTCTCTCGCTTCCGCTCAGGGCCTTCTCAGCCCGCTTGGACTCGGTAATATCGAGGGCTGTAAATATCACCCCTTGTGAAAGGTCCGCCGGATCTACCGGGGTTGATCTCAAATAAATTTCTATCACCCTGCCGTCCTTACATCTCCAGCGCGTTTCAACCTCTCCTATCCCGTGCTCCTCAATATCCTGGTATTTCTCCCGCCCGACGCGCTCAAACTCCTCATCGTTCTCGTAAAGAATTCTGGCGTCTTGACCAATCAATTCATCTCCCGAGTATCCAAGCATTTCATTCATATAGCCGCCCACCCACTGCAGTACTCTGTTGTGGACCAGGCCGATGCCGATGGGTGCTGCTTTCAAGATAGACCTGATCGATGCTTCCCTATCTTTAAGCGTTTCTGCTACCATGAGGCTGTCAGTTTGCAGGGAGGCAAAGCGCTGGCGCAACTCAGTCAGTTCATTGATGAGCAGTTTTTTAGTTTTATTTTCGTCTTTCATTGTCATGCCTTATGCACGGTTGATAATGAGTTTGGATAGGTAACATTACAAAAGGAAAGAAAGAGTTTCAAGAGCAAGACGGTCGAACGTTTCATTTTGAGCAAACGGTCATTCTTTTTGCTTTCGTTTACGCTTAAACACACTGCATGGGTCAAAGCTTGAATTTTAACTCTATCATTTTACGGTTTAGACGAAAAGGACTCTTCCTTTCAGGAGTTTACCCAACAAGATTTTAGAAACATATGGGCCGCGGGGAAGCTACTCCACAACGCGCATGATTCGCTCCATCTATCGGCAGGATTCCTGTTTAGTTAGCGCCATATCTTCATGCAGGCCCTCGCAAAACTGAGAGAGTAAAGATCGGTTGCTCAGATGCTCGTTGTTTCACAGCTTCCCCTTTCGGCCTTTGCTGATGTCTCTTCTGAGTGACCTGCCCTGTTGAATCCCACCTTCGGTGGGTCCGCGCAGCGGAATTCAACAGGGCTGACGGAAGGTCTGCGCCACTTTCCGCCTGCGGCGGACTGGGGGAGCCCCTGGCCCGCCGGAGCATTGCGCAGGCGGAAACAGGGAGGGGACGCCATCCCCCGGGCACAGCCGTGCTAGAAATGACTGCGCCGTAGGCGAATGAGCCATGGAACAACAGAGGAGACATCAGCAAGGACATTTTCATTTGCACACAGGAGGTAAACTGGCGTCTGACCAGAGGTTAGAAGAATAAACCATTCATTTTTGGGGAAACTCCTATTCTTCGCTTGCTTTGCAGCTGCTCTTGTGATTCTCCTATACTCAGTTCAGGGTTGTGGGATACAGATTATAGAGGATTATATTGCCAGGGGACTAGAGAACCGAAGGGCCAACGAGTGAACTACGCAATTATCACCAATCCAGTTTCGGGCGGAATGACGGTGGACCAAAAGCGTTCTGCCTTGGCAGAAGCAGCGGAAATTCTCGAAGCAGATATTTACGGGCTTGACACTGTATCAGCCCAGGATTTTAGCAATTGTGCCAGGGATCTTGCCAGCCGATGCGAAGTGCTGGTGGTCGCTGGGGGGGATGGGACTCTCTCCGACATCATCAATTCTGTTGATACCAGCGAAACACCCATAGCATTTCTCCCTCTGGGGACCGGTAATGCCATGCGGCACAGTTTGAAATACAAAGGCAGTCTGCCCGCCATTACCAGGCGAATAAGAGACGGGAAGATTCATCAATTTGATCTGATTAAGTGTGATGAAAAAAAACGTGCTTTTATAGCTTCGGTGGGGATCGAAGGTACCATAGTACGGCTCTGGCAGCAGTCCCGCGAGAGAGGAAGTTCTGGGTTCAGGGCGTACTTCCAAGCCACCTGGCGCTCGTATTTTAGAGAATATAAAAGAGCGAACGGTATAATGGTTGTGGATGCTGAAAGATTGGAAGCCAGAAATCTCTTGAGTCTGATGGTCATGAAACAACCCTACTTTGGTTTCGGCATGAAAGTTGTGCCTGAAGCCCGCTTTGATGACGGACAGCTGCACATCCGCTGCATCAATTCAGGCCTTCTCAAGACTTCCTTTGGAATACTAACTGCATTTACTCTGGGCAACGTGACTGGCCAATACTTTACGTCCACTGAACTGACGGTGAAATTGGACCGCCCCTTGGTGTTGCAATGTGATGGAAACGAGGGTTGGGAGGCTGACTTCTTTTCCTTTAAGATCCTACCCAAAGCGCTAAAAATTAAATGCTAGAAAGAGCAGACAAACCGGCTCGAAACTGTACCAATTATGGCAGGAGTAGCCAACCCTAATGTTGCAAACCCAAACCGGCAAAAATCGCTTCGCTCGCGTGATTGCATGCCATCTGCGCCCGTGCCCGGCTCAGACAGGATCTCAGTACGCTTAGTACTGTTCATCCTGTCCGAGCCTGCGCGCGACCACATCTGGCACGCTCTGACGCGTTTTTTCTCGGCGTGGGTCTGCAACATTAGGGTTTACCCCTTCCTTGGGTGAAAGCGATTACTTCTGGTGGAGAACTCTGGTACGAGTGGAGATGAAACTGATTGATATGACAGCAAAAAAAAGAGAGACTTAGTTCTTGTACTCCGAGGCCAATCCTGTGTATCTTCCATCATCGGCCCGAACTATGTCATCCAGGCTGCTGCCGTCGTCGAGATCAGGTGTGCTCATCCGATCTTCACCCATGCTGAAGAGGTCGAAGTCTTCATTGAGTGCGTCCGATTTGCCTTTGCCATTGCCCTTGCCATTATTCTTTTTCTTTGTGACTCGCCTCATGTCTTGCCATCCGGCTGTGATGTCAAAATTAATATACTGATAAGGAGTCTTCCAAGGATCCAGCATGACCGCGTGACCCAGTTCAGCAAGGCTATCTGGTAGGCGGTCGTTGGTTTGCCAAAACTCCAATATCTCCTTTTCCAGTAGTCGGATCTCCGCTATGGCGCGAGTATTTTTTGCGCTTTTGATAAAGTGAGAGTAGACCCCCATTCCCATGAGAGTGAGAACAGCAAGAACCCCCATGACTACGACAAGCTCGACGAGGGTAAACCCTTGAGAACGTTGAATCAGGTTAGGACCACAAAATGGAAGCCTGTGCTTGTTCAGAATTGACATATACCTTCTCGTGTACTGTCTTTGGCCCGGATGTTACTCCTCAGAATTGTTATCCTCTTGCCCCCCATTTTCTTCGGAATTGACCCGAAAATACTCTATCTGACCCAAAAGATATTCCAGGTTCCGACGGTGCTGTTCAAGGAGCCGAAGGTCCGGATTATGCCCGCCACTGTCCTTGTCTGCTCCGTGCTCGAGGGCAATTAACGAATCGACGGCTCTTGAGCCAGCGTGTTGCATAGATTCACATTGCCTTGCCAGTGCATCGATCATTTCATTCAGTATCTTTTTCTCTTTTTGCAGATAATCGTTTTTTCTTATCTGCACCCGGAAGCTCAAGTCTCCTTCACCTATTTTTGCAAAAGCCCAGCGAAACCGGTAAAGGGGACCGATGAGCCGATGGAAAATCCGCACTGAATGAATGCCTAGAACACACACCATGGCTATGATCGCCGGCCATACTCGGGAATGAAGGGTGAGAAGCTTGTCTGCCGCTGCCGCCCGAATTTCCCAACTCAATTGCTCGTTCGACATGGAGAGTATATCGGGCACAAACAGGCAGATTGCCAGAAAGAGAACTATCACCAAGCTGTAACTGATGATAATGGCCAAGACTCTGTACTGGAGCGACCGGTCGACGATGGAATATTTCTGACGCCTTGTCCTCGCTGTCATGACTACTCCTCATGGGCCTACTTTTGAAATCTGCGCCCATTTACAAAAATGCCGAGTGAGAACTAGCACTTAGATTTATTGCCTTTTCCCAAATGCAGAACTTATGCCAAAAAGCCCCAGAATGATTCCTCTACCCTCACGCCTTTTGACACCTTCATCTCAAATGCTTAATTTGAAAGAATCACAGTGATTAATCAGTGTCCATCCGGAAACACTATAATCTCCTCCCCCTTGACGGGGGAGGATTAAGGTGGGGGTGATGAAATAATAACTATTTTGACCTCTTATTGTTTCCCCCTCCATTCCCCTCCCGCTAAGGGAGGGGAATGGAGGTTTGCGGACGGACATTAATTAAAGAAGCCCCTGGAGGCGGGGGAAGGGGAGAAAAGAAGCCATGAGTAAAGCGATAATTATGCATGAAACGGGTGGTCCCGAGGTTTTACGATGGGAGGAGTATGATCCGGGCAAACCTGGACCGGGGGAGGTCTTGATTCGTCACGAAGCTGTAGGCTTAAATTACATTGACATCTATCACCGCTCTGGCCTTTATCCTTTGCCGTCACTTCCCGGGATACCTGGGATGGAAGGTGCGGGTATTGTTGAGACCATTGGTGATTCAGTAACTGAAGTCTCTGTAGGTGATCGGGTGGCCTATGCTGGACTTCCCCCCGGCGCTTACGCCGAGGCCAGAATAATGCCGGCTCACCGTCTGGTGAAGCTCCCAGATTCCATCTCTACCCGGCAAGGCGCAGCCATGATGCTCCAAGGCATGACCGCCAGATATCTGCTTCACGGCTGTTACCAGGTGAAATCCGGTGACACTATTCTGATTCAGGCAGCCGGCGGCGGCGTAGGCTTGATCGTCTGTCAATGGGCTAAACATTTGGGCGCTGCGGTAATAGGCACGGTGGGATCACCGGAGAAGGCGGAACTGGCCCAAAATCACGGGTGCCATTATCCCGTGCTCTATAGAGAGGAAGACTTTGTTGAAAGAGTGAAGGAGATTACGCAGGGTAAGGGCGTTGACGTGGTGTATGATTCAGTGGGACAGACCACATTTATGAAGTCCCTTGACTGCTTGCGTCCTCTGGGGATGATGGTGAGCTTCGGTCAGTCCTCTGGACCCGTTCCCCCTGTCGACCTTGGGATTCTCTCGGCCAAGGGCTCTTTGTTTCTTACCCGACCAAGTCTCATGGCCTACACGGCAAAGAGGGAGGACCTTCTTGCCCACGCTCGAGATCTTTTCGAGGTAGTGGAAAAAGGCGCAGTGAAGATAGAAATACGCCAGTCCTACTCTCTTGCTGAAGCAGTTCAGGCCCACCGCGATCTTGAGGCTCGCAAGACCACCGGATCATCCATACTGATCCCTGAGTAAAGCCCGGATGTTTCAGTGTTCAGGTTTCAGTGTTCAGGATGAATTGCCTTTGGTTTTTCTCCCTGACACCTGAAACCTGACACCTGAAACCTGACACCTGAAACCTTTTTCTCTAGGAGGTAAACAAACAGATTTTACAATGCCTGGCGTATTTCAGAAAATCCTCAGCCGACCAAACGACCACGTCATCTATCAGCTTATCCTCGTCAATTTCCATCATGTCCACGGTCATCTTGCAGGCGATCAGCTCGACCCCCTCTAACTGGGCCACCTCTTGAAGCTCCGCTAAGCTAGGGATGTTTGCCTTGGTGATCTTTTTTTTCATCATCCCGGTGGCAATGCTGGACATGCCCGGAATGGCTCCCATCACTCCAGGTGGCACGAA
>JAJDNB010000223.1 GCA_022340905.1 Deltaproteobacteria bacterium
GGAGAGATGCAGAAAGAGCTCAAGAAAATCACATCAGAAGCCTTTCGCCGGGCACAGGAGATAAAAGGGAAGGCAGATGCCAAGGCCACAAAAATCTATGGCGACGCCTATAACCGGGATCCGGAATTCTATTCCTTTTCACGGACTCTAGAACTTTACCGTTCGCAGAACCAAGACAAAACTCACATGATTCTGACCACCGACAGTGCCTTCTACAAATATCTGAAAGAAATTCCGCGCTAAAGGATCAAAGAGTGAAAAAAATGCAAAAATACGAAATTTTCGTATTGCGATTACAGAGAATTTGTGTATAGTGAGGGAAGGTCTGCGCGGTTCATACCGTGTTGCCCCTAACGGTGTTTGATTCAAGCATCGCTGGGGGCTTTTTTTATGGGAGTCTTCAGAACAGCTCGGAGTACATATCTTCGATACCCTCTATCTCCTCTTGTAAATAAGCCTTGATCTTCTTGGTGATTCTCACTTGTATCTGCCGAACACGCTCGCGGCTGATTCCGTAAACGTCTCCGATCTCTTGGAGGGTGAGAGGTTCTTCAGCCATGAGTCTATTGTCGAAAATAAATCTCTCTTTCTTGGGCAATGTGGTTCTGAACTCGGACAGTTTTTCTTTAAGGATTTCTCTCCTTTCGAAGTCCGCGAGTAGTTCGTCTGCGCCGATCTCATCAGAGGGAATGAAAGACTGGTGGTCGCTCTGTGAATCTTCTTTAATAGGTGCGTCCAAAGAGACCTCCCAACTGCCCAAGCGTTGATCCATTTCAATGACTTCAGACTCTTTCACGTCCAGCCTCTCAGCCAGCAATTTTGGCCTCGGTTCAAACCCCATTGATATCAACCGCTCCTTTTCTTTGCGCAAGTTGAAAAAGAGCTTGCGTTGGGCCTGGGTGGTGCCTATTTTGACAAGCTTCCAATTGTCCATGATGAACTTGATGATGTAGGCTTTGATCCAAAAGGAGGCATAATAGGAGAGTTTGTAGCCCCGGTAGGGATCAAATTTTTTTACAGCTTGCATCAATCCAATATTACCTTCTTGGATCAAATCCATTAAGTTGCGCATCCAGTGGCGCTGAAAGCTGAGGGCTATTTTCACTACTAGTCTTAGATTCGAGGTGATGAGCCGATAGGCTGCCTCCATATCACCCTTTTCCTTATACCGAATGGCCAGCCTTTGTTCTTCTTCTCGGCTCAGAAGAGGATACCGCTTGATCTCCATGAGATAGTGTTTGAGGGGATCATAGGGGACGAGGGAGTCTGAGGGGTAACTCTTCAGGGGTGCAATTTCGTTATCGTCGAAATCGAAGTCGAAATCTTGATCGAGATCTTTTTCCTCTTCCCCAGCTTTTTTTGCTTTTTTCTCTACCATCGTGCAATTTGGCCCTTTTTATCTTACGGCATGAGGATGCAACCTACCAGAGACAAATAATAAGGCTACCCGAGGTATATTGTCATGTCAAGCTGACCTTGATTCCATGACCATCTGATCTTGGTAGACAATGCATCTTACAATCAAATGATAATTGAGAAACAGGAAATTAGGAAATGAAAAATGTCTCTACTCGCTACTGCAACGTCCTCATCCGAGGTTAGCGCCCCTGTGGTTAATGAGAAGCCAGCGGTGAATCACATAATGCCAGGTTTTATTGCCCCTAAGAGAGCTTTAAGGCAAGCTGTATCGAGCCAGGAATTCCGCCAAGACGTCTTCCACCCGGGGTTTTCCCAGGGGCTGGATTTCGTAAACCAGACGTACAGTTTCTTTCTTAATCTCCAGAAGACTTGCCAGGTCTACGGGAGTTGCCACCAGAATTACGTCAGCTGGAGTCTGATTTATGGTGGCTGCCAAGTCCGCCATTTGTTCGGCTCCGTAGCCCATGGCCGGGAGTAGCTCGGCGATGTGAGGATACAGGGCAAAGGTCTTCCGCAAGCTGCCCTGAGCGTATGGTTTGGGATTGACAATTTCCCTGGCTCCCAACTCCTTGGCTGCTAGATAGCCTATGCCGTGTGACATCTCACCGTGGGTCAGAGTCGGTCCGTCTTCTATTACCAGTACTCTTTTGTTCCGTAGAGCTTCGGGCCTGTCCACCTGATAAACGGAAGCTGTTTCTACAATCTCAGCGGTGGGATTCGTCTGAGAGACAATTTCCAAAACCCGCTCAACGCAGTGTGGTGAGGCACTGTTCACTTTATTCACCACGAGTACATGAGCTCGCCGCAGGTTGGTTTCTCCTGGATGATAAAGTACTCCATGGCCTGGTCTGAAGGGATCCAGAAGAACAATTTCTAAGTCCGGGCGAATAAAGGGAAAGTCATTGTTCCCGCCATCCCAGAGAATGATCTGGGGATTTTCTCCCTCGGCCTGCTTTAAAACTTCCCGATAATCCACCCCGGCAAAGACCACCGCGTTTCTTGCTATGAGAGGCTCGTATTCCTCCCTCTCCTCTATGGTGCACTTCTGTCCGTTAATATCATCGATGGTTGCAAAGCGTTGGACCCGTTGCCGATTGAGATCGCCATAGGCCATGGGATGGCGGATAACCACTGTGGTAATCTTCCAATTTTTCAAGAGGTCGCAAAGATGCCGTGTGAGTTGACTCTTGCCGCATCCTGTCCGCACCGCACACACAGAAACTACTGGAATATCAGTTTCCAGCATGGTCCGATCTGGCCCCAGAAGCAAGAAATCCGTCCCAGCCGCTAAGGCCACCGAAGCGTGGTGTCCCACCATCTCGTGCGATATATCGCTATAAGAAAAGACAACCTGGTCTACTGAGTGTTCCCTGATGAGATCCGGAAGCCGCTCCTCTGATACGATAGGTATGCCTTCAGGATAGAGTGTCCCAGCAAGTGCTGCGGGGTAGACTTTCTCCTCAATACCTGGAATCTGTGCAGCTGTAAAAGCAATTACCTGCACGTCCGAGTTGTGGCGAAATACCATATTAAAATTGTGAAAATCACGCCCCCCGGCTCCCATAATAATTACACGTTTCTTCTGTCTTCCCATGTCCATTACTACCGGCTGAAATATAAGGTGTAATGCTCCCTATAATACTGTATCTACTCGCGAGGAACAATTATACAAACGTGAACGATTCAACCTTTTTCATCTCCCATTTTGCGCCCTCATTTCGTCTAGGCGGATAAGAATTGTTAAGGGATTTCATCTAGCCGTTAATGACGAATGAAAGACTAAATTTACCTTGAGGCAATCCATCCAATGGTTGAAGGAATCTCAGAATAGACTGACCTACAGCCCATCATCAGGAGAAGGTCTGTAAGGTCTCACTCAATCGACTTTCAAGCTGGTGAAGAATGTGACGCATTGGTTCCGTTTGCTGCAGGTATTCCAAGGGAGATTCCACCCAGGTTCCTTCATCCAGCAGGGGCCATACCACGTCTCTGGCTAGGGGAAGAAAGTCTTCGTTTATACGCTTTTTGGCAGAGCTCGGCCAGTGTTCTTCTAAGGTCAAAAAGAAAAGAAACAATCGTTTGAACAACCTCAGGTCATATTTGGACAGAGATAGGTTGTTTTGGCGACGACTGTTGAGGCGTCGTCCCAGTTTTTTGAAGCGCTGATACGATGGCACTCTGACGGCTATGCGTAGCGATTCCTCCAGCAGAGAAAACTCTGCGGCGATGTGGTAGTACTCCCTTAGTGTATAATCGTTGAGTGCCAGGTCTTCTTGGAAGGCCCTGGAGAAGAGCGCTTTACTCCAATCCATAACCAGGAGAAATCGTGGTTCTTGTCGCCACTCGCGCAACAGCTCCAGAGAAATGCACGAGAGATCAGCTACCCACCTAAGAGAGGCTTTGCCAAGATAGGCCTGCATTAAGGCAGCTCCATACTGGCTCGTGGGCAAGGTGACATCCCTGCCACGGAGTTGAGGTGGTTTGGGGGAGGTCACGTAATCGTGCAACCTCTGGTGCAACCATTTTTGATAAAGAAAGATGTAGGCCATTACTGTCCGTTGTTACAACGCATAGAGCATAGCGCAAAGGGTAAATAAGAATTGGAACGACGCTATGCGTTTGGCGCTCTGGGATTTGCGGCTAGCAAAGTTAGCCTGAATTGAGATTAAAATAAGGACATCGGTGTGTCAATGGTGGTATGGTGAATCAAGAGTATATAGTCCACTGCAGGCTGAAAGGGGTTAGGATGGAGGTATTGCATTTGGAGGTGGTTGAGAAAAAAGAGGGGGAATCAGGAGGCATTAGCGCAAGACTGGTGGTTAAGGCCTATCCTTCAGACTCAAGCGGATATGTTTCGCTGACTCCCGATTGTGAAACAATGGAGGAGTTCGAAAAAGCGTTAGCCCACCTGAAGAGAAACATGGAGAACATATTAGTCAGTGCCAAAACGGAGTTTAAGAAATACCAAGCCAAGGATGAGACTGGAGTGACTGATTTTCAGACTTCGGAGGAGATTTGGCAGGTTTTGGAGAAGTGCACCTCCATCGAAGAAATGCGAGTGCGCTTTAATGAGCTTAGCCTGAGAAAAAGACAGGAATTAGCCGATTTTGTCCTGACCCAGCTGAATATTTTCAAAGGAGCTGCTTCCATATTCTCCCAACATTACAACGAACAGGAATATCTCCTGGAATAAACAGGCCAAAGCGTTAAATAGTCAACTGGTCGAGTCGTTAATTAGAAAATTAGTCGATTAGAAAATTAGTTAACTCGTTGAAGTTGTAAACGGTGAACGGTAACCGGTAAACGGCAACCGATCAATCACTTGACTATTTGACTAATTCTCTAATTCTCTACTTTATCTATTTGCGGGCTGACCTCCGATCTCTGCTTTTCACCTATCACAATAAATGACAGCCGAGGGCAGTGACTTAATGACGCCGAAGGCAAGTGACTTACAGGATGCGAGCTGCCAGCTGGCCCCTGCGCCCTATGGGCGCTTCGCCCTCTGGGTCCCTACAAAAATAAAAAGGACGCCATAAAGACTCAGACGGAAACTCGGAAATGTCGTCCAGATGAATTCCTGGGCGGTTGAGAGGACTAAGGCTCCCAACAAAGGCCCCCAAGTAGTGCCGGGCTTGAAAAGCAAGCACATGAGAAGGGGCGCCAAGGAATTCTCAAGCCCAAAAGCCTCTGCTGGAAAAACAAAGGATATTTCCCGGGCATAGAGCCCTCCTGCCACGGCTACAGGAACTGCACTGATAATCAGAGCCAGCCTTTTTACCCTCGCACAATTTATACCTACCGATTCCGCCATGCCCTCGTTTTCCTGAATAGAGCTAAGCTGCAA
>JAJDNB010000224.1 GCA_022340905.1 Deltaproteobacteria bacterium
GGGAACCTCAAACCGCTGATAGGGAAATTTTGCACCGCCCTCTGTGTCTGTGCACCGTAATAGGCTGATGCCGCAACCTTTACCTCACCCATTGAGTCGGATTCTACTCTATATTCCTCCTGCATTCCCTTACCCTCCAGTTCTTGAGTCATCCCTCATTATGCCATTAGCATAGCGGTTCAAGGCACATGGCTCAGGGCGCAAGGTAACTCACTGTTGAATCGTTTTGTCTCGCCTTGCACCTTTTGCCTTGAGCCCTGTACCCTCGCTAAAATGAATAGAAAAATTCATTCTTATTGAGCACCTCACAACCATCCGTGGTCACTCTCACCATGTTTTCCAATCTCACCCCTCCCCAGTCAGGAAGATAGATGCCCGGTTCGATAGTGACCACCATGTTCTCCTCGAGGATCATTGCATTGCTCCTGCCGAAACCCGGCTTCTCATGAACTGCGAGCCCAACACCATGTCCTAGACCATGGCCAAAATGATCACCGTATCCCGCTGAGATGATGTAATCGCGGGCTACCCGATCTACCTCAAAAGAAGAGATTCCCGACCGCACTGCTGCAATGGCACGTAATTGAGCTTCACGGACAGTAGAATAAATCCTCTGCGTCTTTTCATCTGCCTCTCCGAGTATAAGTGTCCTGGTCATATCGGAGCAGTAATGCTCTAACCTCGCTCCCAAATCAATGATTATAGTCTCTGATTCCTGCAGCTGCCGATCGCTGACCACAGCGTGAGGCCTGGCTGCCAAAGGCCCGGAAGCGACAATGGGGGGGAAAGAGACCGCTTCCGCACCCGCCTCTCGCATGAGTAGTTCAATACGTAAGGCAAGTTGCTTCTCTGTTTTTCCCACTGCTGCTTCGCTAACAATCTTTTCGAGCACGGATTCAGTTAGCGCCAGGGACTTTCTTATGGCCTCAATTTCTTCTGCCTCTTTTATGGTGCGCAATCCCTCCACCAACTCACCTCCTGGAAGCAGTTCCCCTTTTGGCCTCCATTCATGCAACGATTCCCTGATCTTTACAAACCGGTCGTGAGTCAGATGGTGGCTTTCAAAGCCGACATTACGGGTGGACAAACTGGCAAAGATCTCTGGCAGAATACCGGCAAGATTTTCCTTGTAGATCATTACCTGGAACTCTGGAGCTTCTTTTTCGGCTTGCTCCTGATAGCGAAAATCCGTGGCTAGCACCTGAGCCTTTTCGCTGACAAAGAGAAAACCCGAGGACTCGGTGAGTTGCATGTCCTCTGCCCAAAAGCCACTGAGATAGGCCCGATTCCATGGCTCAGAAATCATTAAGGTATCAAATGGCTTATCGCTCAACAATTGTTTCACCTCGTGCAAACGTCGCTGATATGGTGTCGAAGTATTCATGAGTCACTCCCGATCAGATCGGTCTTCATCGCATGGTGTTAGCAAGGTTTAAACTATACTAGATATGGCCGAGGGGTACAACTCAAGCATCTTTACCCAACTAATTACACTATTAACATCAGAACCACTTTTCTCATGGGGGGAGACACATCACGAAGGATGGTAACAGCTTGGATTCTTCAGGCGCGAGAAAAATTTGACAAGGCAGACTATATATTCTATACCCAACAATGTTGATGAAAGCCTTAACTTTCTCATATTGTCAGCGTTTGTCCTATATCCGTATCTCTGGATGGACACCCCTTAGGAAGGATTGCCATGTATGCCAAAATGCTGGTGTTGCGCTTTCCCAGACAGATAGTGAACGAACCCATCATCGCCAATTTGGTGCGTGATTACGACTTGACCTTCAATATTCTTAAGGCCACTGTTTACCCTCGACGGGAAGGTATGGTGGTTATGGAGCTTCAAGGACGAGACCGCAGGGATTACAATCGTGGTGTCCGCTACCTCGAGCGAAGGGGAGTCATTGTCGACACTGTGGCGCAGGACATTCAGCGAGACATGGACAAGTGTTTCGAGTGTGGCGCCTGCACTGCTGTCTGTCCCACGGGCGCACTCCACATAGAACGGCCCAGCATGCATGTGATCTTTGACCCTGAGAAGTGCAGTGGTTGTGAACTATGCGTAAATACTTGTCCCGTAAGGGCCATGATCGTAAGCATCGATCGGGCCGAGGCTTTATGAGGAATCAATCTTCGAAGAAACAGCTCTTTCGTGCAGACAAGAATATAGACCTTCCCTGCCCTCCCAACAAAGCACCCCTTAAGCCGGCCAGAGGTTTACAACCCCACAGACCTGGAAGGAAAGAAACCGTTGCCGTGGCCGTCAGCGGTGGTGTGGACAGCATGGTTACTGCCCTGCTGCTGAAACAGCAGGGTCACCCCGTGTTAGCCCTCCACATGATTTTGCGCCCCCAAGATCCACCAGAGGCTGGCAAGCAAATAAAGGAACTAACCGCCCGGCTTGGTGTTACTCTCCACCTAGTGGATCTCCGACTTGCCTTCCAAAGGCAAGTGATTGAACCATTTGTTGATGCATACAGGAAAGGTATGACCCCCAACCCGTGTGTCATCTGTAATCCAAGGATCAAGTTTTCTCTGTTACGAGAAAAAGCTATTGAACTGGGCGCAAACAGCCTTGCTACCGGTCATTATGCAAGAATTCTCTTTGATAACTCTCAGGGGAAATTGCGACTCTTACGCGGGCGAGATCGGGCCAAAGACCAATCTTACTTTCTCTACGGTCTCAATCAGCTCCAATTGGGACGCACATTTTTTCTTCTTGGGGATTATCGTAAAAAGGAAGTAAAACAACTCGCCACAGAGGCTGGAATGGGGGGATACTACCGAGCCGAAAGCCAGGAGATCTGCTTCATTTCCGGCCGGGACTACCGGGACTTTCTCGAAGGGCAACTGGGGCCTGAGCTACCCGGACCTGGACCTGTACTAGATCTTGAGGACCGTCGACTGGGAAAACATGAAGGAATACACCGATATACCATCGGCCAACGACGGGGAATTGGCATTCCCGCTTCCACCCCTTATTATGTAGTGGGCTTGGAGCCCGAGTCAAACATCGTGAGGGTTGGTCGCAAGAGTGATCTCCGTCGCAGAGAACTCTTGGTAAATAGTGTAAACTGGATTGCCATGTCTCCACCCTCCTCCAACTTTGAGGCATTGGTGCAGGTGCGCTCTCGTCACCGAGAGGCACCGGCCATGGTCGAAGTAGGAGAAGAACACTGTTTCATTAGTTTCTTTGAGCCTCAGGAAGCCATTACTCCTGGACAGTCCGCTGTCTTTTATCATGATGAGGAGGTTTTAGGAGGTGGCATCATTGAGAGGGTACTTACATGATGAGAGTAGCATTGGCAAC
>JAJDNB010000257.1 GCA_022340905.1 Deltaproteobacteria bacterium
GCGCTTGAACTTGCGGGGCATGTTAGGAACATCAAAGAAATAGTGGAAAAAAGGATTGTTTTCGAAAGGTAAGAAGGGATTGCTCACCTCTTGACGCTCGCTCACATCGATGTGCACCACTGCCGGTATGGCCTCTTTGGCCACCTTGGCTATGGCAGTACTCAGCCCTCCAGCAGCCGGGGTGTTAACCACCGGCTTTTCGGCAACTACTGCCCCGCCCTTGGCAGGGTTCTCCCCAGATGGCTGCGCCTGGCATTGTCCCAACGATAGAGAAAAGATCACAAAGACAAAAGCTAATGCTAGGCGAAACTTCCTAGAATAGTTAGTAAACATGATTACTCTCCTTTTTCTGTAACTCACTCTGTGGAATAACTTTCTTTTTCTCAATCTTGCCCGTTCACCGGCAAACCCCTCAGTACCTTGGCGATCTTGTTGAATTCCGTCGATTTGTTGAGAAAGTAATCGGCACCCGCTTCGGTGCATTCCTTCTGATACTGAGGGTACGGGTAATTGGTTAAGATGATGACAACCGGAGAAGGCTCATCCTTCTTGATTTCGCGGAGCACTTCTATGCCGCTTTTCCCCGGCATCCTGATGTCCAAAATGACTGCATGAGGATTTAGGATGCGGATCTCAGCCATGGCCTCTTCAGGATCGCCCGTAGCGCCAATTATTCTCACTTCTTCGACATCCGAAAGCATGTCGATGAGCCTTTCACGAACGAGTTCTGAGTCGTCGACAACATAAACATTCCGCATGAGCTGGTTTCCTTTCAGGTATCGGTTACCGCTACTATAGGTCTGAAAACACAGCTCGGGTATCGGCACTCGTCTGATTTTCCTGTAGGATTGCGGTGGTTCTTAGTGTCAGAATTCGTCCTACAGCTGTTCTCTTGGGGTTCGTCCTAGGGGATGGGGAATGTATGGCATCTGGAAACTTGGGAGAAGAAACTGGGCCTGAGGGCAGAGATATTCCCGAGGCGGCGGAGGGAATGTCCCAGCCCTCTGAAGCGCTTGCGGAGCTAACATGATAGGCCTTTACAAGAATTTCATTTACTCCCTACCTGACCTACCTGGCCCTCAGGTTGAACATATTGTCTATGAGGGACTCTCCTCGCCACTGATGGAGAACCGCCATGCCCACGTGACCGATGAAATAGACCCAGATGAAATTGGCGATGAAACCGTGAGTTTTTCTCACCACTTCAATGTAGCCACTCATAGAGCCCTGGGAAGGCATACCAAAAAAGATGATCGAGCCGGTGAGAGCCATGGCCGTGGCCACCACTAACCCCAGGCCGTGAATAGCCCCAGCCAGTGGCATGGTTTCATCGCTCTCCGCCGCGAGTTTCCCCAGCAGCCAGGCGGGCATGGCTTTCACGGCGGAGAGGAGCTTTCTCAGGCGCGGCCGTGAAAACCAGGGAAAGAGATGCCCCCAGCCGTAGGCCACGTGGCCAGTCAAACCCCAGAGCCAGTGAAGAACCAACAGACTGAGGACACCCATTCCCGACCACCGGTGTACTGAAAAAAAGGTGACATCAGTTTTGTTGACCAGATGTCCGGGCTGGGGAACTTCCATCACCTGGCTGGCAACTAACTGGATCAGCACCGCCAGGGCTATGCCGGCGTGAAGCCAGCGAGTGATACGATCGTAGGTCAAGGCTGTCTCTTTGGTTCAAATTATCCCCGTCCACCTCAGGGTGTCAGGGCAGTGAGCAAAAGCCACTTTTCATAAATCAGAGGAAGGGCGCCAGGACAATACCAATAAAATCCTGCAGGAAGTGCATTACAATCGGTGCCACCAGGCTTTGCCTCCACAAGTAGATCAGGGCAAAAATGAAGCCCATATATCCCACGGTTATCACCCCGGCAGTGCCCTCATAGCCGTGGCCGAGGGAGAAGATCACCGCTGAGATCAGTGCCAAGAGAATCGGACTCTCAGCCAGAGCCTTGAAGCGCAGAATTAGGTAGCCACGGAATATGGTTTCCTCCACCAGAGCGATGACTATCACCAAGATGAGGGCCAGAACAAGCTCTCCAACGCTTCGAGTAGTCGCAAATGCAGGAAGTGGTGTGGAGGGAACGGAAAACCCGGCTTGTTGTAAGATTTCTTCAAGAAAACTGGCGCTGACATACAGTGGGATGAACAGCCCTATACCGAGAGCTATCTCTTTCCAGCCTCGATGAAAAGTCCAGCCGATCCTGATCACCCTCTCGCCATTGCGCCAGAGGAAGAAGAGAATCAAAGCCAAAAGACCGAAATCGCGAAAGATGGTGGCAACCGCGGTGATGGCAAATCCAAGGGTTCCCTGCTTGAACACGAAAAAAGACAGCAGCATGGAGGGCAGAATGAGCAAGAGGAACACCGAGACCTCGAGTAATTCCCCCTTTCGGCCCAATTCTCCCCCTATCCCTTTGTCAGCATGGGTGGTGGCACTGGTTAAGTTCACGAATATACCTTTCGTAGATTTTGAATTCTATGGATTCACTGCCACTCTGTTGATCATTGCCAGCCTTGATTCAACGCCCGCCCCTGCACACCTGGTGGCGCCTATCTCCCCTCCACCCGCGGCGCTCATTGCCTGGTGGGATGTTTCAGGACGTGATAGATATACTCGTAGAGTTCTCCTGCCTGCTCAGGGGAAATTTTCCCCGGGGGAAATGGAGGCATGACCCCTCTCGAGCCGTCTGGCATCTTCGGGTCGCGGATAAAAGCACGGAAGAGATCGAGTGCTTCCAGCTGTGGAGCGCTTGTCAGGGGCAAGTTGGGGACAATAGCATTGCCCCCATGGGGGTGACAACCGCTGCAATTGCCTTTGAATATCTTGGCACCGGCTCGGTATGCTTTAACCGCAGGAGGCGTCCTATTTCCGTAGACCAGCTGTCCGCCGAAATATCCCAGGGTGACCACCAGACAGAAGCAAATGCTATAGAGCAAAATAACAACTTTGGACTCTACCCCAAGTTTTCGACCTAACACATAGGCAATGAAAGTGAGCACCAGAAGGGTGGGAGCCAGGATGAGCTTCATCTTGATGGGAAACAACCAGGCTCCCCCATAGAAGTGTTGCCAGTCCATAATTCCGAAGAGCATGGTGGGCAGAATGAAAGCACAACCAAAGATAATGCAGTGGTGTGCTGTAAGCCGCAAGTTTTTCCAGCGGAAGATCAGGGCCAGCAGGGTAAAGCCCAAAGCCCCCACGACCATGCCAATGGGCATATGAACCTCAGTGGGGTGGATGGGATGATGATAGCCAATCTTTCCGAGAAACTCGTATACTGAATTAAACATGGTTGATTCTCTCCTTGAAAGACGCTCTTGCTCACAGGGTGAGACCACTCATATCCTCTCGCTCCCCCCTGTTCGTCTACGGCAACCTTCTGCACCTGGCCGGTCAGGTCACCACCATCCATGAAAGGGCGGTTTTTGCCAGCCGGAAACCCGCTTATCCGGATTGAACACGACGGAACCGGCGCCAACGTTTGGGTAACGGTAGTACCATACTATCTTGGAATCCACCTCGATGACCCGCAGGGGAAGGCCCAGCAGAGCCTCCACCGCCTCGACCGTCATTCCTCGCTCAAGGGTTCGCCAGCGTTGAGAGATAGACGGCTTTTCTCTATCAACCCCTGGCGGTGATTCCGCCGAGGGGTTTTCTGCCTTCCCCTCCGCTGACTGGCCGTGAGATTCCTCCTCCCCTGCTGCAGGGGAATTCGCCCCGGTGTTTCCCCGATCCCGAAGCCCTTGTGCGGGCTCAGTGGACAACCGCTGTTCTAACTCTTTCACTCTTGCATCCAAACGATCCACCTTCTGCTGCAGTTCCTTGATTTGTTTAACCATGGCCCCAGTTTCCTCATCTCCACCCCCGGCAGCGGATACGGCCAGAAGCGGCAGAATCGCGAGGATGAGCAGAGTGTAAGCAAAAGTTCGCCCTAGGCCCTTCATCGTGTGCCTCATACCTCCTGTAACTGCTCTTTACTGCAACACCTAATTCCCCTAACCCAGCCCGGAGAAAATCGGATTCCTCCAGGACCCACCGTTACCACCTCTTACCATACCAGCCAGACCAAAGCGTACAGGGTGTTGTTGTCCGAGGCGTCGCGGCCGAAACCATCGTAGTTGTTGCTGGAACCGTTAAACTGAAAGTAGGCGGTATATTGCAGGGAGAGCCGGAGATTTTGCCACGGGTAGTAGCCAACTTCGGCAATCATGCCGTCGCTGTCAGGGCTGCCGTTCCTGCTGCCATCCAGCTGGTCCGGGCTGTAGAGTATGTTGTCCGAATCTCCTCGGATCATAAAGTAGGCCAGCGAAAGCACCACACTGCCATCAAAGTAATAGTGGGCGTCCAAGCGGAAGGTGTTGAGGTCGTTGGACTGATTCTCCGAATCTCCGGCAGCGTGGCTGGCGTCCAGATCCTGATCCTCGTATATGTAGGTGCTATGGACAGTGAGCAAATCAGTGCCGAACTTGCGCTCGTAGGTAAGATCGAAAGCAATGTCGGTATACTTGTCCGTTTGGCCGGATATGCCCTGCGGATAAAGTTGGGCATAGAGACCGTAGGTGCCCAGTTCGAGTTGGTTGTCTCCCCATTTCTGCTGCCAGGCCAGCCGCCAGTAGGGAGCCACATTCTCGATGGTGTCATTGCTGGCGTCTGTTGGCTCCAATTGCCCTATCTCCGCCGTGCGGTAGGCTGTAACGTCGGCATAAAGATGATCGTCCCAGAGGGCGTAAGCACCCAACCCTGCCACTGCCTGGGCCAAGGCTCCGTCAATCAAGGCGCCAGCCGCGGGCGTTGGCACCGAGTCTGCTGAAGCATAGGGAAAAGACCAAGCCGGGGTACTGTTCCACAGATCTGCCACGGTTGGGTTGTTGTTGAGGGTCAAACCGTAAATTATCTCTTTCCCGGCAAGGGTGGACTGGTCTGCGAAACGGATGTCGCTATTGTCCATGCTCAGGTTGTCGTCCTCTTGGGTGTAGGTTGCCTGGATAAAAGAGCCTACATGGTCGGTTATCTCCCCCGCCAGAAACAAACTGAGCTGTTGGGGAAACTCCACATTGTTGTTCTGGGTGCCGGGTTGCTTATCGTCGGTTCTGGTAAAGGATGTCTGAAGCATGAGAGACAGGGGCAGGATAGAATTGAGTTCCAGTTTTGCCGCATTGGCGCCAGCCGTTATCTGTTTCATCTGGGTAAGAGTATAGCCGCTGGCCTTGAAAGATCTGCCGAATGAGGTGAGCTCGGGGAAAGCGGTGTGACAGAGATTGCAGGCCATACCTGTTTGCCGAGCAAAGCTCGGCACCGCCTGGGCAGGTTCTGCTGACAAGAGCAGCAAGACCGCTGAGACGCCAAGGACGGAAATAAGCTTGATGAATGTACCTCTAACCATGATTCCTCCCTCCTTTCCAACTCGCCTTGAGGCGAGTTCTGAGATGACGGTGGGTGTAGAGCCGGTACGTCCCCCCCACAGCACCTCAGTGATTCTTTCCACCGCTCTCAGACCTGAGACCCCAGCGCCTTTCCTTTTTGGAGCCAGAGGAAAGCGTGGACCCTCACGGTGCCTTTTTCCGGCCACCTGCAATCACTTCGGTCAAGCCAGCAAAGGTCAGGCTGGCTCTGGAAAAGTACAGATCCGCTGCCTAAATTCAGGTACCGGAACTACTGCCAGGTTTAAAAGTATGGGACATGTAGTAGATAAGGGCCTTAATCTCGCCGGGCTTTAACTGAAACGCAGGCATTGACCCCTTACCCTTGGCGATGGTAGTAGTAATCTTCTTCTCCACATCCTTTTGCCAAAAGGCCGGATCGGTGAAATTTTGTGGCTTGGGGCTGAGGGCGAAAGCCGCCGGTCCATTGCCTTCTCCTTTGATACCATGGCAAATCTGGCACTTGCTCAGGTAGAGGTTTTTGCCCTCACCGTATGCGCTACTTGCACGGCTGCGTGCGCTAAGCAATGTAATGCCCAAGAACATTCCCAACAGCGAATACAGAACCATTTTGTTCATGACATGTCCCCCCTTTGCACGGTACTGTTGAGGTGGGTCTTTTTCACCTGTGTCTCTTACCTGCAGGCTAAAGGTCACGGCTTTACACTGGACAAATTCTTTCATTCCCTAGCCGGATACACATGTGAATGTCGTTATCTGCAATTGGTTGCGGTGATATTTATAGCAATCATGAGATGAAAGGTTACTGAGGCGCGCTACGCATGCTCTTATGATAACATATTTATAGGGCTCCCACGTCGAGAATATTTGTAATCATCACTTCCTGGTCTGGTGGAACTCAATAAGGACCCGGCTTTGCACTGCCCCCTACCGCCGTCGCCACGCCAAGGCGTGGCTATGGCGTGTCAAGGAGGGGGCTTCCATAGTCTTTCGCCCTAGCGGCAGTCTGCTGGAGTGATGGAGCATTGCAAAACAGCAAATTCCTGGCACCAAGCCTCACGGTTTCAGGTTTCGGGTGTCAGGTGTCAGGTTTCAGCAAAAACAGAAAAAAATCTGAAACCTGTTGGAGCGAAGCGGAAATCCCGTCTGAAGCGAAGCGGCAGCGGGGAACACTGAAACCTCTTCTACTGGCAAAGCCATTTAACTCTGACCTGGCCCTAAGCACCAGGTTTTCAATGTTGAACAAATTTTACGACTCATTGGTAGTTGCGATGTGACAAGCTGCCAAGTTTTCCTGGCACTGCAGGTAGGTCGGTATTACCCAGCTGCGACCATCCTGGGCAATCAAGATTTCTCCCTCCTCCGGGCCCCAGGTACCCGCCTGATAGTTGGGGAAGGAGAAAGGTTTGTTCTCCTCCCATGCTTGTAGTACCGGCGCCAGCACCTGCCAGGCGGCTTCGGTCTGATCAGCTCTCATGAACAGCGCCGCATCACCGCGCATGACATCCAAGAGCAACGTCTCATATGCTTTGGGAGGCTCGGCTTGAAAAGCCTCTCGATAATAGAATTGCATCAGCACCGGCGAGAGGTGCATGGTCAGCCCCGGATGCTTTACTTCAAAGCGCAGGAAAATACCCTCGTCCGGCTGGATAGCCAGCAATAATCGGTTGGGACGCCAATCCATCAGTGCTGCTGCAGGGAAGGTCTGGTGGGGCACCGGTCGAAACTGGATGGCTACTTCAGAAACCTTGGCCGGCAACCGCTTGCCGGTGCGGAGATAGAAAGGAACGGATTGCCAGCGCCAATTGTCCACAAAGAGTTTCAGGGCAGCATAGGTCTCGGTCAACGAATCCGAGGCGACATCCGGCTCTTCTCGATATGATTTTACGTGCTCGCCCTCTATCCACCCGGCTGCGTACTGGCCACGCACAGCGAAACGGTTGATCTCCTCAAAGGGAATGGGGCGAATAGCATGCAGTACATCAACTTTCTTGTTACGGATCTCGTTGCCCTTCAGTGAGACAGGGGCCTCCATGGCGATGAGGCAGAGAATTTGTAAGAGATGATTTTGTATCATGTCGCGGAGGGCGCCTGCCTGGTCGTAGTAAGCTCCGCGGTGTTCCACGCCCACTGACTCAGCCACGGTAATCTGAACGTGATCGATGTAGTGACGGTTCCACAGTGGTTCAAACAGGGTGTTGCCGAAACGAAAGGCCAAGATATTCTGCACCGTCTCCTTTCCCAGATAATGATCTATGCGATAGATTTGAGATTCATTAAAAATCCCAGTGAGGGTCTGGTTGAGTCTCTCGGCAGAATCCATATCCCGGCCAAAGGGCTTTTCCGCCACAATACGAGCTCCCTGGCGGTCTTGATTGAGTTTGGCCTTGCCCAGGTTTTGCACGATCATTTCCACCAAGCTGGGAGGAACGGCGAGGTAGAAGATTGTATTTGTCGGTCCATCCCAACCCTTCTTAACCTTTGCCAGCTCCTCGGCCAAGTCGTTAAAAAATTTCTCATCCTTGAAATCACCGCTGGTAAAGTGGAGATTTTCGGCAAAGGCCGACCACCGGTCCTTATCGACCTTTTCCTGGGGGGAGTTCCTTTCCACACTATCACGAAGATGGTGGCGAAACTCTTCATCCCCCATCTCAATGCGGTCCAGCCCCAGTACCATGAACCTTTCCGGCATCCAGTCATCCAGGTAAAGGTTATACAGAGCCGGAATCAACTTGCGCCAAGTGAGATCGCCCGCAGCCCCGAATATCAGGAAGATCGTGGAATCCGGTCTAGCATTTTTCCCCATGCTGTCCTCCTCAATCCTTTCGCCACTGGGTGTGAAAGGTTCCTTGCACGTCGGTTCGTTCGTAAGTATGGGAACCGAAGTAGTCCCTCTGGGCCTGGATCAGATTGGCAGGTAAGCGACCGCTCCGGTACCCGTCAAAGTAGCTAAGCGATTCAGCCAGGGCAGGAACCGGTACACCCATTTGTACCGCAGCAGAAACCACGGCTCTGAGCTGGTTTTGACGGCCCATGACCTCTTGGGCGAAATCCCGGCTCATCAGGAGATTCGGCAGGTTGGGACTCCCGCTCAATACCGAGCGGATATCCTCCAGAAGGGCGGCGCGAATGATACAGCCGCCGCGCCAAATGCGAGCCACAGTTGCCAGATCCAATTCATACCCATAATGCTTCGAGGCAATCCGCAGAAGCGCCATACCCTGAGCGTACGTCAGAATCATGCCGCTATACAGGGCATCCTTCAGGTGTCCGACAAATTTTTGCCGATCTCCCCCATATGTTGCAGAAGGCCCATCCAAGTGCTCGGCGGCCTGTTGTCGTTCTCCCTTCAAGCCTGAAAGATTGCGCATGGCCACAGCAGCATCAATGGTGGGGGTGGGCACCTGCAGATCCGTGGCATCCCATTCGGTCCACTTGCCGGTTCCCTTTTGTTTGGCCGCATCCAAGATGACTTCCACCAGGGGCTCACCCGTTTTTTCATCTCCGGTGGCAAAGATATGAGAGGTTATTTCCACCAGGTAACTGGCGAGCTCCTGGCTGTTCCATTCACGGTAAAGATCCTGGAGGTCATGGGCAGTAAAGCCCAACCCTCTTTTCAAGAGATCATAGGTCTCGGCGATGAGCTGCATGATCCCATATTCAATGCCGTTGTGCACCATCTTTACGTAATGGCCCGCCGACCCCTTTCCCAGGTAGGCCACACACGGCTCTCCATCTACCTGGGCCGCCGCCTGACTCAACATGTTCTCAACCCGTTGATAACCCTCCCGGGTTCCGCCAGGCATGATGCTGGGACCATAGCGGGCTCCGTATTCACCACCAGACATGCCCGTACCCATAAAGAGCAAACCCTGCCCCGCGAGCATCTCGCTCCGGCGATCAGTGTCGTTAAAGTGCGAATTTCCGCTATCGATGATCAGATCTCCCTGATCAAGGAGTGGTTTTATGTCCTCGATAACTGAATCCACCGGTTTCCCGGCCGGCACCAGCAGCATAATAGCCCGCGGTCGTCGCAGCTTGGCAACGAAATCGGCCAGATGCTCCGCCGGATGAATCTCATGCTCATCCGATTTTTCCTTGTTCAGTTGCTTGACCTTGTCTAGGTCAAGATCATATCCCGTCAGTGAAAAGCCGTGATCGGCCAGGTTGAGCAGAAAATTGCGACCCATTACCCCCAGGCCGATCAAGCCAAGATCACAATGCTTATTTTCCATAATTACAGCCTCCTCCGAGAGGGTCAGTTTGCCCTCACTCTCCCTGTCTACGTCTCCAGGCCGAAATCGGCAAGATCATTGCGAGTTGAAGCGAAATCTCTATGGTGGATACCGTTGATACCCAGGGTAGCGGCAACCTCGACGAACATGGACCGGTCATCGATATAGACCACCTGTTCTGCCTCCACCTGGGCACAATCCAGGGCCAAACGGTACATATCTCTGTCCGGCTTGCGCAGGTGAACAAAGCAGGAAGAGATAAAAAAATCGATGAAACTACTCAACTCAAATTTCTTCACCCGATGCAGTGTCAACTCACGCCCTTCGTTGCTCACCGCCGCAATTTTGAGGCCGTATCGTTGCTTCAGCTCCTGCACCAGCTGTATCATCTCCCCCATGGGTTTGGATTGGGCGAACATGAAGTCTCTGAACTCCTCGGGAGAAAAGGAGCGCGGCTTGTAGAACACCACCCGTCCTAGATACTCGGCCAAACTCAGTTTTCCTTCTTCATAGGTGTCGAAAGTCAGGTGGTGTCGCTCATTCATCTCCTCATAGTCCAGTCCAAATTTTTCGGCCGCCTGTTGACGCATCCCGTGGTCCCAGCCGTTGGTCAGCAGAACGTTACCGATATCTAAGAAGAGGGCAACGATGGTGTCTTTCCCCATAACCACTTTCTCCATGGGGCTGCGAAGATTTGGCTCACCGTAGCCGAACCTTGCAGCACCGTTATTTTCTTTCTCTTATCCATCAGCAGCCGCTTTCTTGGCCTGCGGTTTTTCTTCCAGCGTCTCTCTTCGCTTATCTTTCAGGGTGTTCATCAAGCTGTCGTAGGGTTTATTGAACTTGTCGACACCCTCTTCCTCAAGTTGCTGGGTCACCTGATCAATGTCGATATCTACCTCAGGCAGCGTTTCCAACACCTTGCGCGCCTCTTCCAGGCCCTGTTCCAATCTCCCTTGCGGATTGCCGTGATCCCGGTAGGCCTCGAGAGTCTCCTTGGGGAGTGTATTTATGGTTTCGGGGCCAATCAGTGCTTCCACATATTTGACATCTGAATAATCAGGGTTTTTCGTACTAGTGCTGGCCCAGAGCACTCTTTGAGGACGACCGCCCTTGTGGACCACCTTTTGGAATCTTTCCTGGCCAAAGATTTCCTTATATATTTGATAGGCCTCTTTAGCGCTGGCAATGGCTACCTGGCCACGCAACTTCTCGGCGGTTTCTGCCTTGGAGCCCCCCCTGGTCATGATCTCTTCCAGTTTGGGATCCACCAGCACATCGATGCGGCTGAGAAAAAAACTGGCAACAGAGCAGAGCCTATCCAAGGGCTTACCTGCGGCCGCGCGTTGCTCTAAACCGGCAATGTAGGCATTCGCCACCTCTCGGTAACGGGGCAGGCCAAAGAGCAGGGTCACATTCACATTGATCCCCTCACTGATCAGCTGGCGAATGGCCGGCAATCCTTCCTTGGTAGCCGGCACCTTAATGAATACATTGGGGCGATCCAGACTCTTCCACAGTGCCCTGGCTTCCGCCACGGTTTCCTCCGTCTTGTAAGCCAGATGGGGATTGACCTCGAGGCTGACGAATCCATGGGTTCCACGTGAGGATTCGTAGAGTTGGCGCAATTCATCTGCCGCCATCTGCACGTCTTTCACGGTCAGGTTCTGATAGATTTCTTCCACTTTCTTTCCCTCTCGGCTGAGAGCCCGAATGGATTCTTCATAAGCTTCGCTGCCTTCAATCGCCTGATCAAAGATGCTGGGATTGGAGGTCACCCCCCGCAATCCATCTTCTTCGATAAGGCCCTTTAACTCACTGGATTGGATCATCTGCCGGTCAATGTAGTCCAGCCATATGCTTTGGCCGAAGTCTTGTATTTTCAAAAGATTATTTTTGTTCATACCTCTCTCACCTCACTGTGATTTACTCTGTTTTCTTGTCCACCTCAGCCACCTTTCGTAAACGACGCACGTAGCGCTCGCTTCCCTGGAAGCGAGCCCCGAGAAAGGCCTGGACCAGATCCCAGGCCAAGGCCGATCCTGTTATCCGGCCACCGAGACACATGACGTTCATGTCGTCGTCTTCCACCCCCTGGTGGGCGGAAAAGTGGTCCGTTATAAGTGCTGCCCGAATACCGCGAACTTTGTTGGCAACCACGCAGGCTCCCACCCCGCTGCCGCAGATGGCGATACCACGGTTGATTTCTCCCTTGGCCACAGCCAAGGCCATGGGAACCACCAAATCTGGATAGTCATCGCCACCGTCGAGTTGATGCGCTCCGAAATCTTTAATTTTGTAACCGGCGGTCTCCAGTTTGTCTAGCAGCACCCTTTTCAATTCAAAACCGCCGTGATCGGCGGCAATGCCGAGTCGCATCATTGCCCTCTCCCAATCATCCCGCCCCAGGTATCTGGAGGATTATTCGCTCTGTTTGAATGTTGCCGTTAATTCCCTCTTTCCTGAGTGACTTGTATTCAGCAATCAAAGGTTACCCTCTTCAATCGGACAATCTCCGTATAGAAAGGGTTTAAGAATTCACCTTCATTCCTGAAAGGGGTTTCTATCTGATTTTTGTGTAGGACTTTCTGGAAAATGTTTGTCCGCATTCGTCCTACAGGGCTGCAAATCGCCCACCAGCCCGGTCCCTTGGTCAACCGAGCCACCCAGACTAGCTGAACATGGTACGAATGATCTCCATGACCGGCGCCGGTAGCACCCCCAACCAGACCAGCAGCAGGGTGAGCCCTGCGACAACCACTCCTCCCACCACCGGCACTGAGGGAGAAAGGGCAGCTGGTTCTTCTTCCCCTGAGGTCCGTTCATACATAGGGAGAATCACCCGGAGATAGTAGAACAGCCCGATCCCACTGGTGAGGACCAGGACAACCACCAGCAACCACAGGGCCGATCCCACTCCAGCCAGCACCAGGTAAAATTTGCCGATAAACCCTGCGGTCAGAGGAATGCCGGCCAAAGAAAACAACATGGCCGTAAAGACACCCCCCAGCCAAGGCCGGCGCCAGAATAGACCTCGATAGTCGTCGATTCTGTCCGCATCTCTGTGCTCGTTCGACATGAGGGTAATGACGCCGAAAGCTCCCAGAGTAGTAATAAAGTAGGCAATTAGGTAGAAGGCCACCGCGGTGAGTGCCATGGCACCACTTGCCAGAAAGGCAACCAGGAGATAGCCCAAATGGGCGATGGAGGAGTAGGCGAGGATGCGCTTTACGTTGGTTTGAAACAGGGCCATCAGGTTGCCGATGCACATGGAAGCCAGGGCAATGAGGGAAAAGACGAGAAAGAGGGAGCTATGGGCAGAAAAATCTATCTGGAGAAACAAGCGCAAGAGGAGTGCGACCACTGCGCCCTTGGACACGGTGGCCACAAATCCGCTTACTGGAGCCGGGGCCCCCTCATAGACATCGGGTGTCCACAGATGGAAGGGTACCACCGCCAGCTTAAAACCTATACCGACAACCAGCATCCCCAGACCGGCGAGCACCCAGATTGAGAGGCCCTCAGGTAGAGTGCTTTGCAACAGGGAGGCAATGGGGGAAAACGCCATGGTTCCCAACCCCGCATAGACCAGTGCCATACCGAATACCAGGAAGGCCGCAGAGGCTCCAGCCAGGATGAGGTATTTTACACCCGCCTCGAGACTGTCGCCGCGCAAACGCGGGTAAGCGATGAGAGCATAGAGAG
>JAJDNB010000263.1 GCA_022340905.1 Deltaproteobacteria bacterium
CCGATCCCGTAAATATAGGTAAGAGCTATTTCTATCCGCTTGTTTTTGGGTAAATCGATACCCGCAATTCGTGCCAATGGTTACCCTCCGTTACTATCCCTGACGCTGCTTGTGCCTAGGATTCTCACAAATGACACGCACGACGCCGTGACGCCGAATGATTTTACATTTTCTGCAAATACGCTTAACTGAAGCCCGCACTTTCATGAGGCGCTCTCCATCCGTCGGTTTTCGAGCGGCAATCGTTGCCTCCATCGCAACTACGATTACTTGGCTCGATAGGTAATTCGGCCTCTGGTCAGATCATAGGGTGACAGCTCAACGGTCACCTTGTCCCCAGGAAGAATTTTGATGAAATGCATGCGCATCTTCCCAGAGATGTGGGCAAGGACCCGGTGGCCATTCTCCAACTCTACCCGAAACATGGCGTTGGGTAATGGCTCCACCACCGTGCCCTCAACCTCTATCGCTTCTTCTTTTGCCATTGGTTCCTCCACGTTGGCATTGTCAAATTGGGGGAAATCGGAATGGGCACCTTACTCTTACGGATCTCCAGTCCGTTTTCCGCTTGAATGCTCAAAATGGGCCCAACGACTCAGATCCTTGGTTGCCGCAGTAAGTGCTTTCCCTCAGGAAAGCACCGTGGTGATCCGACCGAAAATCTCCTTGATCTCACCCACGCCGTCGATGGGCCTTATCTTCCCTTGTGCCTTGTAATAGTCAATGAGGGGCAACGTTTGAGACTCATAAACATTGAGGCGCGAACGCACGGTCTGTTCATTATCATCGTCCCGCTGGTATAGTTCTCCCCCGCACTTGTCGCAAACACCCTCCACTTTTGGCGGATCAAACATCACGTGGTAACCGGCGCCACACTCGCGGCAAGTGCGCCGGCCGGTAAGACGCTTGACCAGCTCGTCATTCGCCACCTCAATGCTAACTACGTGGTCGATCCCCACACTTAGTTTACTTAACATTCCGTCCAGGGCCTCTGCCTGGGGCACTGTCCGGGGAAAGCCGTCCAGCATGTAGCCCTTTGTGCAGTCGGGCTCCTGAATCCGCTCCTCGACTATACCAATCACCACCGAATCGGGCACCAGTTGGCCTTTGTCCATAAAGCTCTTGGCCTCTTTCCCTAGCGTAGTGCCCTCCTTAACCGCTGCTCGCAGAATATCCCCAGTGGAAATCTGAGGAATTTGATACTTGTCAATAAGCATCTTGGCTTGCGTACCTTTTCCAGCTCCTGGTGGCCCTAGCAAAATAATGTTCATAACGTCCTCCCTCTCCAGTGGTTACAATGATCAGGACCAGAAACAAAACACTACTGGGACGTCTCTCAACGTCTACTCTTCACTCTTGACTTCTTGATAAAACCTTCATAGTGCCGAGTTAACATATGGGATTCTATCTGTGCTACCGTATCGATGGCCACGCCCACGACAATTAAAAGGGCTGTACCCCCAAAGTAGAAGGGAACCCTGAATCTTTGTATGAGTATCGTGGGCAGTACACAAACTGCTGAGACGTATATAGCCCCGCCAAAGGTTATCCTCGATAGAACTCGGTCAATGTAATCAGCGGTACGCTTACCCGGGCGAATACCCGGAATAAATCCGCCGTACTTTTTCATGTTTTCTGCCGCATCAACCGGGTTGAAAACCACCGCCGTGTAGAAATAGCAAAAGAAAATAATAAAGCCCACATAGAGCAAACTGTAAACCAGTTTGCCCGGCGCCACGGAATCGGCAATCGTCTTCATCCAGGGGATTTGAATAAAGTTGGCAATGGTGGCGGGAAACATGATAATGGAGGAGGCAAAAATGGGCGGAATTACTCCCGCGGTGTTCACCTTTAGAGGCAAATGAGTCGACTGCCCCCCGTACATCTTGCGTCCTACCACACGCTTGGCATACTGCACAGGAATTTTGCGCTGCCCCCGCTCAACGAAAATTATTATCGCCACCACCGCGACCATCATCACTAGAAGTATCAAAATCATGAAGGTGGAAAGGGTATCGGATTTCCACATTCGCGCGGTGTTGATGATTGCAGAGGGCATACGGGCTACGATTCCCGCAAAGATGATCAAGGAGATGCCATTGCCAATGCCCCGCTCAGTTATTTGCTCACCCAACCACATAATAAAGGCCGTGCCGGCAGTGAGGGTGATCACGGTCATTAAACGGAAGCCCCATCCCGGATTCAAAACCACCATTTCTCCTCCGGGACCGCTCATGCCTTCCAAACCGAAGGCAATGCCGAAGCCCTGGATGAGACTGAGCAGCACCGTGCCGTAACGGGTGTATTGGGTAATCTTCTTCCTGCCCGCTTCACCTTCCTTATTGAGCCGATCCAGATAGGGAATAACCACCGTCAACAATTGCAGGATGATGGAGGCGCTAATGTAAGGCATGATTCCCAGGGCAAAAACCGAAAGGGTGCGAAGAGCCCCGCCAGCAAACATGTCAAATAGGCCCAAAAGAGTACCCTGTGCTTGGTTAAAAAACGCCTGCAGTGCCTCACTATTGATTCCAGGTGTGGGCACATGCACGCCGATTCGATACACCGCCAACAGAGCAAAGGTTACCAAGATGCGGCGCTTTAACTCGGGGATCTTCCCTATGGTCTGAAATCCACCTATCAATTCAGTGCTCCGTTTCTCTACGCACTCGGAATGATGGAGTATTGGAAAAACAAAAATTCCAAACTTGTTTCGGTCATTTGGTATTGGAATTTGAGATTTGTTTGTAATTTGGTGCTTGCAGTTTGGGATTTCATAGATTCCACCATTCCATTATTCCACCATTCCATAAGTGAGGTATGGGTTCTGGCTCCTGAGCTAACCTCACATTCAAAAGATAATCTGAGGTCTCAAACGACCTCAATCTTGCCTCCAGCGGCCTCAATTTTTTGGCGCGCCCCGGCGCTGCACCGGTCTACCATTACCGTTAGCGGCTTGTTGATCTCTCCACTGCCAAGCAACTTTACGCCAGCACATTTTCCTTTAATCAGACCATTCTGCCGGAGAAGCTCTTCATCCACCACACTGTCGGCAGCAAACACCTTGAGGTCTCTTACGTTGACCTCGGCAAAAACTGCTCTGAAAGGACTGCGAAAACCCCTCTTGGGAAGGCGTCGCTGCAGGGGCATCTGGCCACCCTCGAACCCGGGGGGTACACCCCCTCCTGAGCGAGATCTCTGGCCCTTAGTGCCTCGACCAGCTGTTGTGCCCCGTCCCGACCCCGGCCCGCGTCCAACTCGCCTGGCTTTCTTTTTTGCGCCTCGAGGCGGTTTTAATTCATCCAGTCTCATTTCCGATCCGTTCTCTTGCATCTGTTTGATCTAAGCCTTGCCAATAGCCTACGCTTCTGATACTTCAACCATGTGCTTCACTTTGTTAACTGCTCCCATGATCTGGGGAGTGTCATAGAGGGTAACCGTCTTGTGCATGCGGGTGAGACCAAGACTCTGGAGAATCTTCCGATGCTTTTTCGGTCTGCCCACCCAGCTTCGAACAAGTTTGACTTTGATCTCTTGTGCCATCCTTCCGCTCCACTTACGGTTTTCGCTCTATGCCTTCATTTCTTCGAGATCCCTGCCACGTCTTTTGGCAATCTCCTCTGGACTTCTGAGCAGGTTTAACCCCTCAATCGTTGCTTTCACCACGTTGTGAGGATTGTTTGAACCGAGACACTTGGTAAGAATGTTGTGCACCCCAGCTGCTTCCATAATAGCCCTGACTGCCCCGCCTGCGATAACGCCGGTTCCTTCGGATGCTGGTTTTAGCAGTACACTAGCCGCCCCATACTTACCCAGAATTTCATAGGGGATGGTGTTGTTGACGAGAGGTACCTTGAACATTCTTTTCTTGGCCATCTCCACACCTTTGCGGATAGCCTCTGGTACCTCGTTCGCCTTACCCAGGGCGGCCCCTACTGATCCCTGCCCGTCACCTACTACCACTATGGCACTAAAGCTAAAACGCCGTCCACCTTTGACCACCTTGGCCACACGGCTAATATGCACCACTTTGTCAATTAACTGCAGCTCCTTGGCGTCCATTTCGTACAAGGGAATTTCTCCTTTTTTAGTAGTCGGCATTCAGCCATGAGCTTTCAATTTTGAGCTGCTGACGGCTGACTGCTGATAGCTGACAGCTCCTAAAACTCTAATCCTGCCTCTCTTGCCGCAGCAGCAAGAGCACGTACTCGGCCATGATACATAAAGCCATTCCGATCGAATACCACCCGGGTGATCCCCTGAGCCTTGGCCTTGTCGGCGATCATCTTGCCTACCCTCTTGGCATCCTCGATCTTACCCTTCACCTTTTCTTGTTCTCGAATCTCAGGACTCATGGTAGAGGCAGTAACCAAGGTCACTCCGTTTAAGTCGTCGATCACCTGGGCATATATGTGTCTACTAGAGCGAAAGACGCTGAGCCTCGGTCGCTCTTGGCTTCCAGATATCTTTATTCTTATTCTTTTTTTTCTTTTTAGACGCGCTTCTTGTCTAGGGTTCAGTCTTCCCGACATTTCTTCACCTATTTAGCAATTAGCTTTCGGCTCTCAGCGGTCAGCGAGTCAACTGATAGCTGACAGCTGATCGCTGAACGCTACGTTATTTTACTCCAGCTTTGCCCACCTTGCGCCGCACTACCTCGTCGGCATATCTAATTCCTTTACCTTTGTAAGGTTCACAGCGACGAAAGTCGCGGATACTGGCAGCAGTCATACCTAAAAGTTCTTTATCGATGCCGGTGAGGGTAATGCGGTTTTGTTTGTCCACTGCGGCCTCTATACCCTTGGGCAATTTATAATCAATCGGGTGCGAATAACCCAAACTCAGATGCAGAGTGTTACCCCGAACATCGGCACGGTAGCCCACGCCGCTGATCTCCAACACCTTGGTATAACCATTAGTAACACCAACCACCATATTGCTGATCAGGGTCCGAGTCAGTCCGTAGAGTGCCTTGCCCTTTTTGCCGCCCGTGGCCTCCGGACTCACCACAACATTTCCGTCGGTAACTTCCACCACCACCCCAGATGGAATTTCACGTTTCAGTGTGCCCTTGTTTCCGGTGACCTCAATCTCCAAACCGCGGAGATTAACCTTTACGCCTGCAGGCAGCCGAATAGGTAGTTTACCAATACGAGACATCGAAGATTCTCCTCAACGGACCCGGATTCTCTCACAACCTCTACCACACTTTACAAAGGAGTTCTCCACCGATTTTTTGTTTGCGAGCCTCCCTATCTGTAAGCACACCTTTTGAGGTGGAGAGAATTCCCGTGCCATATCCATTTAGTACATAGGGGATCTTGTCGTGTCGAACGTAGACCCTGCAGCTTGGCTTGCTTATCCGCTCCAAGCCTTCAATAATTGGCACATTTTTATTGTCGTATTTCAGATATACGCGCAATGTCCCCTGTTTCTTGTCTTTGACGAGTTTGTAGTTATTGATGTAGCCCTCTTCCTTCAACAGTTTAGCGATGCTCAACTTAATCTTGGAGGAAGGAACATCCACCCGTTCATGATTTGCCATGCATGCATTGCGAATCTGGGTAAGAAAATCTGCAATGGGATCGGTCATAACCATGGAGATGCTCCTTTTGCTACCAGCTTGACTTTATTACACCGGGAAGTTCTCCCCGCAGAGCCATTTCACGGAAGCAGATGCGACAGATGCCGAACTTACGCAGAAAGGCCCTTGGGCGTCCACAAAGAGGGCAGCGATTGTATGATCGCACCTCGAACTTGGGTTTCCTTTTTGCTTTGGCAATTAGCGATTTTTTTGCCAAGATTGCCTCCTCTATTAGTTTCTAAATGGCATACCCATCATCTTCAACAGCGCCTTCCCCTCTTCATCGGTTTTGGCTGTTGTGACTATGGTTATGTTTAGCCCTTTGATCTTATCAATCTTATCGTAATCGATCTCCGGGAAAATGATGTGTTCTTTGATCCCCAGTGTATAGTTTCCTCTTCCATCAAAGGACTTATCTGACAAACCACGAAAGTCACGCACTCGCGGTAAAGCGACGTTAACCAACTTGCCGAAAAAGTCGTACATCCGCGCCCTTCGTAGGGTAACCATACAGCCGATAGGCATTCCTTCCCTCAACTTGAATGAGGCGATGGACTTCCGTGCCCGAGTTACTATTGGGCGCTGCCCGGCAATAAGAGCCAGCTCTTCCATCGCCGAGTCCAAAACCTTGATGTTCTGAATGGCCTCCCCAAGCCCCATGTTAAGAATTATTTTATCCAGCCGAGGAACTTGCATTGGACTCTTGTAATTAAACTCTTTGGTAAGAGCAGGCTTCAAATCGTCTTGATATGTTTCTATCAATCTTGACATTAATCTGACCCTCTATCTTTTCACCACGAAGAACACGAAGGGCACCAAGTATTGTTTGGTCTATAACGCACAGCAAATAAGAACTTTAACATTTCAAACCCTTCGTGATCTTCGTGACCTTCGTGGTGATTTGCTCGCCTTTATTCGATGATTTCGTCGCATTTCTTGCAGTAGCGAACTCTGCTACCATCCTCGAGCACTCTTCGTCCAACCCGAGTAGGATCGGTGCACTTACCACAGACAACCATGAGGTTCGAAATATTGATGGGGTTTTCTTTCTCGATGATACCCCCTTGGCGACTGTGGGCACCTGGCCTCATGTGTCGCTTGATGAAGTTGACTTTCTCCACCACTGCCCTATCCTTCTTGGGCATTATCCTCAGAACCTTGCCGGTCTTACCCTTCTCCTTACCTGCAGTAACCATGACCGTGTCATTTTTCTTTATGTGGTACTTGTTTCCTTTTGCCATCAACACTACCTCTTGCAGGGCCTCTTAGCTAGAGCACCTCTGGAGCCAAAGAGACGATTTTCATAAATCCCTTCGCCCGTAACTCACGAGCCACCGGACCAAAAATCCGGGTGCCGATAGGTTCACGTTGCTGGTTAACCAGTACAGCAGAATTGTCATCAAAACGGATATAAGACCCGTCTTTCCGGCGGATCTCTTTCTTGGTCCGTACCACCACTGCCTTCATCACATCACCGGGTTTAACCTTCGCATTGGGAATGGCTTCTTTGACAGAAACCACGATGATATCTCCCACTCTCGCATAGCGCTTCCTGGATCCGCCCAACACCTTGATACAATAAAGCTTTTTAGCCCCTGAATTATCAGCAGCCAAGAGCTTGGTTTCTGTCTGAATCATCGCTCACTCCACTGCGAGATTGATTCGCCGTGAATGTATCCAAATTAATGTGTAACTAAGTGACCGCCTTTTCAATGATCTGGCTCACTTGCCAACGCTTGGTTTTGCTAAGAGGTCTACTTTCACGGATCACCACTCGATCGCCCCTCTGGCATGAATTAGTCTCATCATGAGCTTTATATTTTGCCCGTCTCCGCAAATATTTCTTGTAAACCGGGTGTTTGACTAGCCTATCGACTTGCACCACCACAGTCTTGTCCATTTTGTCGCTAACGACAATACCGGTCTGGGTTTTCCGTAAACCTCGCTCCCTCATACTCTAATCCTCTTCTACCCCACTTTTTTCCACCAAAATAGTCTTTACCCGGGCTATGTCTTTTCGGGTCCTTGCCAATTGAGCCGTATTGTCCAACTGACCGGTAGCGTGCTGGAATTTTAGGTTAAAAAGTGCCTCAGAGAGCTCTTTTTCTTTTGTAACCAATTCCTCAATACTCAGGTCACGGTATTCACTTGCCTTCATGAGCTTTCCTCCCGGCGGCTGACGAATCTGGTGCCAAAGCCCAGCTTGTAACCAGCCAACCTAAAGGCTTCCCTCGCCACTGGTTCAGGCACACCTTCCATTTCGTACAGGATTTTGCCCGGGCGCACCACGGCAACCCATCCTTCTGGAGACCCTTTGCCTTTGCCCATTCTGGTCTCAGTGGGCTTTTTGGTAATGGGCTTATCAGGAAAGACTCGAATCCAGATTTTGCCGCCCCTTTTGATGTGTCGAGTCATGGCTATACGTGCCGCCTCTATCTGTCTGGCAGTCATCCATGAACATTCAGTGGCTTGTAGCCCGTAATCACCAAATGTCAGCTCACTACCTCGGTATGCCTTACCCCTCATTCTTCCTTTTTGCCTTTTCCTGTACTTAACCTTCTTCGGTGCCAGCATTTCCAGCTATCTCCTACGACTACATCCAATACTTTTAACCACAAAGATCACAAAGGTCACAAAGTATTAAGCCGACAACGTATCTCGTTCCTTATAACCCATCGGAGCGTCTACCCCGATACTTCCCCCATGGCCTCGTGCTATTATTTTCTTCGTGCTCTTTGTGTCCTTTGTGGTGGAATCCCACCCAGTCGCAATGTACTTGGTTTTACCTGATTAGGTGAGAACTTCGCCCTTGAAAATCCAAACCTTTACGCCAATTACCCCGTAAGTCGTCTTGGCCACTGCGGTGCCATAATCAATGTCGGCTCGCAGGGTATGCAAAGGAACTCGTCCTTCCCGGTACCACTCACGTCTGGCCATCTCGGCACCACCCAACCGTCCGGCACAAGCCACCCGTACCCCTTTGGCGCCAAACTTTAATGAGGAACTCACAGCCTTTTTCATGGCGCGACGAAAAGCGACTCTCCGCGTCAGCTGGAGGGCAATATTTTCGGCAACCAAAGTTGCATCCATTTCAGGCTTCCGCACCTCTTGTATGTCGATGAGGATTTCCCGTTTCACCATTTGCTCCAGCTGCCCTTTCAAGGCCTCGATTTCGGAACCTTTCTTGCCAATGACAATGCCGGGCCTGGCGGTGTGAATTCGAATCCTCGCCCGGTCAGCTGCCCGGGCAATTTCAATTCGGGAAATGCCTGCGTGATACAGTTTCTCTTTGAGAAACTCCCTTATTTCGGCATCTTCGTGAACCAGCTTGGCATATTCTTTCTTAGCAAACCATTTTGAATCCCACGATCTAATAATGCCAAGCCTAAGACCGACCGGATGTACCTTTTGACCCAAGATTCACCTCCAGATTAAAATACCTAAAGTGCCTAAGCCTCGTCCAATATTATGGTTATATGACTAGAGCGCTTGAGAATCCTGGTTGCCCGTCCCATGGCTCGTGCCCGCCATCGTTTCATAGTAGGACCCTCATCGACAAAAATTCGTTTGATGTAAAGGGTGTCCACATCGATGCTAGGATTCTGCTCAGCATTGGCCACAGCCGACTGCAGGGTTTTACTCACCAAATGCGCTCCCTTTTTGGGAACAAATTTGAGAATGGTCAGGGCCTCCTCAACTGGCTTTCCCCTAACAAGGTCGGTGACCAATCTCGCCTTTCTTGGCGAGATGCGTACATAACGAGTTACTGCCTTGACTTCCATGATCTCTCTCGGAATTCCGATCTCCCAGCACAGGTCAAGGAGATGCTCGAAATTTTTCCTTCTTACAAGTCTTTTGGAATGACGGAATATTGGAATGATGGAGTAATAGTCAACAACAAAATCCAAATGAGTCAATGCAAATGTATGCGACCCATTTTCCCAAACTTCCAGTATTCCAATGTTCCACTCTTATTTCTTGCCTCGCAAACGGCTCTTTTTGTCTCCTGCGTGCCCGTAAAAAGTCCTCGTGGGAGCAAATTCACCTAACTTATGACCCACCATGTTTTCGGTTATAAACACCGGGATGAACTTCTTGCCGTTATGGACCGCTATGGTCAAACCCACAAATTCAGGAATAATGGTGGAGCGACGCGACCAGGTCTTGATCATTCGGTGATCCCGGCTCTCCTGAGACCTGAGTACCTTCCTCATCAAACCATCATCAATAAAAGGGCCTTTCTTTAAAGATCGCGGCACATTAGCCTCCTCATACCTAGCCCGCTATCTGGGGCGCCTTTTCACTATGAGCTTATCACCGGGCTTGGACTTGCGAGTCCGGAATCCCTTGGTAGGCACTCCCCACGGTGTTACAGGATGGCGGCCACCAGAACTCTTGCCTTCCCCGCCTCCGTGGGGATGGTCCACAGGGTTCATGGCCACACCGCGCACTTTGGATCTGCGCCCAAGCCAGCGCGTGCGCCCCGCCTTGCCGATGCTTATATTTTCGTGCTCAATATTCCCCACTTGGCCGATGGTTGCCTTGCACGCCAGCAACACTTTCCGTAGCTCCCCAGATGGTAGTTTCAGCAGTGCATAGCGACCCTCTTTTGCCATAAGTTGCACTCCTGTCCCAGCGCTTCGAGCTAGCTGGGCGCCCTTTCCTGGTTTCATCTCCACATTGTGGATAATAGTTCCCAAGGGAATCTTTTCCAAAGGCAAAGCATTGCCCGGTTTTATATCGGCCGACTCACTGGTAACAATCGTATCACCAACCACCATACCCACAGGTGCGAGAATATAACGCTTCTCCCCATCCACATAGTGGAGAAGCGCTATCCTGGCAGATCTATTCGGATCGTATTCGATAGTGGCGACCTTGGCAGGAATGTCCGCCTTGTCCCGCTTGAAGTCAATGACGCGAAATCTACGTTTGTGGCCACCGCCGCGACGGCGCACGGTAACACGGCCATAGCTGTTGCGTCCACCGGACTTTTTCTGAGGTCGCAGCAGGCTTTTCTCAGGCTTAGAACGGGTAATCTCCTCAAAGGTGGAGTATGTTTGAAACCGTCTCCCGGGTGACGTCGGTTTTACAGTCTTGATTGCCATTAAAATTCCCTCATTCAGTCATTTCTCATTTTCTATCTATCAGTGAGGACCGGTACATTTGCCTACAAACTCATTTGCCGGAAGACCAAACCCCAATGAGAAATGAGCAATGCCTAGACTCCTTCGAAGAATTCGATCTTTTGTCCAGGTTTCAGAGTGACGATAGCTTTTTTCCAGTGTCGCCTACGACCACTGGTAGCGCCGAGACGTTTTTTCTTGCCTTGATAGTTTTGGGTTCGCACGTCGTCAACTTGAACCTTGAAAATCCTCTCCACAGCCTTTTTGATCTCTATCTTGTTAGCTCGACGATCCACCTCGAAGGCCAGCTGGTTATGCATTTCTTTCTGAATTGTGCTCTTTTCAGTAATCAGTGGTCGTCGGATAATCTTGTAATCCTCTCCCATAAATCACCCTTAGGTCTTAAGCAACCAAGACGAGATATTTACCACGAAGGCCACAAAGTGCACGCAGGAAGATATGTCTCTTAGTGTTCTTTGTGCTCTTCGTGGTTTGATCCTTTCACCAATGCTTGACCTCGTGCTGACGCTCCACTTAGTTGACAAATTCAACGTAATAGAGCAGCCTCTATCTTCGGCACTGCATCTTTGATCAGTAGGAGGTTCCGGTGTTTGAGGATATCGTAAACATTGAGGCCCTCAGGACACAGCACCTTGGTGTGTGGCACATTACGAGCCGATTTTTCCAGAATATCATTGCGCTCCGGCGTCACCATCAGAACGCTATCCATGTCAAATACCTGCAGCAGATCCACAATAGCCTTCGTCTTTACCTCTTCTAAATCAAAACCATCCAAAACCACCATGTGCTTTTCTTTGCACTTACTGGTCAAGGCAATCTTCAGAGCCTGCCTGCGAATCTTCTTGTTTACCTTAGGGGTAAAATCTCTCGGCGTAGGACCAAAGATCACACCTCCCCCACGCCATAGTGGAGAGCTCCTGGTACCCGCACGGGCACGTCCAGTTCCCTTTTGCCGCCAAGGCTTGCGACCGCTGGCTCTCACCTCCGAGCGTCCTTTGGTGGATGCTGTCCCACCCCTCCGTTTGGCCAGCTGCATTGTAACCACCTCGTGGACCAGGTGAGACTTGATGGGGACATTGAAGATGTCGTCATTCAGTTCGATTTCGCCCACTTGCTCGTTTTTACTATTACTAACGGCCACTTTCGGCATGACCAGCCTCTTTCAGTGTAAGTACGTCTTGTCTATTCCTGTCGACTTCCTCGCCTATTTCACCAGTGGGACTAAAACCTGCCGCTCCTTTTGATGAAAACAACCCCGTTTCGTCCTCCGGGAACGGCACCCTTGACCAGAATGATATTTTCCTCCGGTCTGACGTCCACTATCTTTAGGCCCTTCACGGTAACCCTCCGATTGCCCATCTGACCCGGCATTTTTCGTCCCTTTATCACCCGAGAAGGGGATGCACTGCAGCCAATTGATCCTGGCGGGCGTTTGTTCATACCCCCGTGGCTAATCGGACCTCGAGAAAAATTCCACCGCTTGATGGTGCCGGCAAAACCTTTCCCCTTACTCTTGCCCATAATGTGGACCAACTCGCCTATTTGAAAGATGTCCGAGCTGATCTCCTGCCCGAGCTCAAAGTCCGCCACATCGTCCACTTTCACCTCTTTAATAACGTGGAAAGGGCCTTTGCCGCATCTCTTGAAGTGACCAAGCTGTGGTTTTGCAGTCCCCTGGGGCTTCTTCTCTCCAAAGGACAACTGCAGTGCGTTGTAACCATCCTTCTCCACGTTTTTGATCTGAGTGACCGTGCATGGGCCGGCTTGGATAACCGTAACCGGCACAGCCTCACCATCTGCAGAGAATAGCTGGGACATTCCCAATTTTTTGCCAATCAGCGTACTAATCATTGTTAATTACTCTCACGCCTTACGCTATGCTGTATGTTCCATGCGACTAAAGCTTTATCTCGACATCCACCCCTGCCGAGAGATCGAGTTTCATCAGGGCATCAACCGTTTGCTGGGTGGGCTCAACTATATCAAGCAGCCTCTTGTGCGTGCGGATCTCAAATTGCTCCCTAGATTTTTTGTCCACATGGGGAGAACGGAGTACGCAGAATTTTCTTATTTTGGTGGGTAGAGGTATGGGCCCCGCCACCTTGGCACCAGTCCGCTTTGCAGTCTCCACAATCTCGTTGGTTGACTGATCCAGCAGCTTATGGTCATATGCTTTCAACCGTATACGGATTTTTTGATTAGCCATAACTACTCCGTCCTCAAAAACAAGATGTGAGATGTGAGATTTTTAAGCTGAGTATTTTCTATCCCAAATCCGCAATCTTCATCTACTCGATAATATCACTGATGACACCCGCACCCACCGTACGTCCTCCCTCACGAATGGCAAAACGTAACTCCTTCTCCATC
>JAJDNB010000264.1 GCA_022340905.1 Deltaproteobacteria bacterium
TTCGCCCGTCTCTGTCGCCGGACCATCGGCAATGATTTGGCCCTTTGTCACCTTTTGTCCTGAGCGTACGATGGGTTTTTGATTGAAACAGGTGTTCTGATTGGAGCGCTGGAACTTCGTCAGCTTGTAAATGTCCACTGCGGAGGCGAGTGATTGCTCCTCGCCGTCATCCTGAAAAGCTCGAACGACAATACGGGATGCGTCAGCGTCTTCCACAATCCCGTCTCGTCGGGCAATAACGGTAACACCTGAATCTTTAGCCACTACCCGCTCAATGCCAGTTCCCACAAGGGGTGATTTACACCGCAACAGGGGCACAGCCTGGCGTTGCATATTTGAACCCATCAGCGCTCTATTGGCGTCATCGTTTTCCAGAAATGGAATAAGAGATGCCGCCACGCTTACTAACTGGTTGGGACTCACGTCCATAAATTCAACCTCAGCAGGCGGCGTCATTAAAAATTCGCCCTCACGTCTACAGGAAACCAGATCACGGATGAATTTGCTTTTGTTGTCCAGAGGGGCATTGGCCTGAGCAAAGGCATGATCTTTTTCATCCATGGCGCTCAAGTATGCAACATTGCTGGATACCTTACCGCTTGCCACCTCTCGATAGGGCGTTTCGATAAAGCCAAACTCATTCACCCGAGCGTAGGTGCTCAAAGAAACAATCAGCCCAATATTGGGACCTTCTGGGGTCTCAATGGGGCATATGCGTCCATAGTGAGTAGGATGGACATCTCGCACCTCGAATCCCGCTCGCTCGCGCGTGAGTCCTCCGGGACCAAGGGCGCTCAGTCTCCTCTTGTGGGTGATCTCACTCAGTGGATTGGTCTGATCCATGAACTGACTCAACTGGCTGGTACCGAAAAACTCTTTGACCACTGCTGATACCGGCTTGGCATTGATCAGATCGTGGGGCATAAGAGTCTCGATTTCTTGGAGACTCATGCGCTCTTTGATTGCCCTTTCCATTCGAACTAGGCCAATGCGGTACTGGTTCTCCAACAGTTCACCAACTGCCCTCACCCGCCGGTTCCCAAGATTATCAATGTCATCCACCGCTCCCTGGGTGTCTTTAATCCTTATCAATTGTTTCACCGCCCGCAGGATGTCCTCTTTAGTGAGGGTGCGATGGCTGAGTGGCAACTCCTCGGTTCCCAGGTGTTGATTAAGCTTCAAGCGTCCAACTTCTGATAAGTCGTATTGTTCGGGGCTGAAGAAAAGATTATTGAAGAAATCAGTCGCCACCTCAGGGGTGGGGGGATTGCTCGGCCGCAGTTTGCGATAGATTTCGAGAATAGCCGCTTCCGAATCTTCCACCTTATCCATGAGAAGGGTGTTGCGGAAGGACGGACTCACATCGGGGCCAACCATGTGCAGCAAATCCAGATACTCCACGGAGTGAGACCTCAAAGCAACCAAGTGCTCTTCGGTAATAGTTTCATTGCACTGGATGAGCACTTCTCCGGTGGCCTCATCCACCGCATCTTTTCCCACCACTCGCCCCACCAAATCTTCATCTGGAAATGGAATTTCGGTGATAGCTGACTCCTTAAGCTGCTGAATCAGCTTATTTCCAAGCTTTCTTCCCTTTTTGACCAGAACTTTTCCGCTTTTGGGATCAGTAATATCAACAGGTGAACGGGTCCCCACCATGAAGTCTTCGTCCAGGGGTTTGGTCACCCCATCATCTTTAAGGTAAACTCGTTCGGATTGGTAAAAGTAACTGAGCAGCTCCTCAGGGCTGTAGCCCAATGCTCTCAGCAATATGGTCACGGGAAACTTCCGTCGGCGATCAATGCGGACATAGAGAATATCTTTGGGATCGAACTCTAGATCGATCCAGGAGCCACGCAAGGGGATGATCCTGGCAGAATAGAGCAACTTTCCGGTTGAATGGGTCTTACCCTTGTCGTGGTCGAAAAAGATACCTGGAGAGCGGTGCAACTGACTAACCACCACTCTTTCGGTGCCATTGATGATGAAGGTGCCGTTCTCTGTCATCAACGGTATGGTACCGAAATAGATCTCCTGCTCTTTGATATCCCTGATGTGTCTGGCACCGGTGTCTTTATCAACGTCATAGACAACCAGCCGCACCGTGATTTTTATAGGTGCTTCATAGGTCATTCCACGTTGCAAACACTCTTCGACATCGTATTTGATGCCCCCGATCGTATAGCGGACAAACTCGAGAGAAGCTGTGCCGCTAAAATCGCGTATAGGGAAAACCCCCTTGAAGACTCCTTGCAGTCCCTTATCGAACCTTTCATCTGGCTCTACTTCCTGTTGGAGAAAACGTTCATAGGACTGCCTTTGCATTTCTATGAGATTGGGGATTTCCACTATCTTTTTGATCTTGCCGAAATTCTTGCGTACTCGATAATCATTGGCCAATGAGGCTGCCATAGTTCCTCCCCTTTGGCTCCACGTCCGTCAATTCGCCTGGGGCAGATACGTCAACCCAAGTAAGTGACCGAGGAGTACTTTCCGTCTCCTAGCTAGCCAGGAGACGGAAAGCAGCGGGTTAAAAGCCTTTATTTGATTGTATATTCCTACTTTACTTCAACACTTGCCCCAGCCTCTTCCAGTTGCTTGACAATATCGTCGGCTTCTTCTTTGGACACGCCTTCCTTCACATTGCCGGGCAAGGCGTCCACTAAGGCCTTGGCTTCCTTCAAGCCCAGACCGGTGATTGAACGCACTACCTTAATGACCTGGATTTTCTTATCACCCACTCCGGTGATCACCACGTCAAATTCTGTCTTTTCCTCCTCAGCAGCTGCCTCGGCGCCACCTGCCGCAACTCCCGCCGGCATAGCCATTGGCATTGCGGCCATCGGTGCGGCGGCAGTGACTCCCAGCTCCTCTTCCAGCTCTTTGACTAACTCGGCCAACTCGAACACCGGCATGTTCTTAATGTAATCTTTAACGTCGTCTTTGGTGATTTTCGCCTTTGCCATGTTTTTACTCCTTGTTCTTTCTCTGTATCTTTTCGCGCAGTCGCGGTTGATTCATCTCATCATGCTGACGTGGACTTCTGCTCAATGGCCTTGAGCACACCCAGGAAATCTCTGGGTACGGCAGCCAGTAACCCGACAAAATCCCTAGGTACCGCATTCATGACGCCTAGCAATTTAGACGGCAGGGTCGACATGATTCCCAAAAGCTGAGCCTGGAGTTCCTCTTTGGAAGGCAGCTGCACCAGATCTTTCATCTCTTGTTGCACTAACAACCTTCCAGCTACTACCCCAGCTTTTACCTCCAGCTTTTGGTTTTCCTTCGCATATTCCAGTAACAATTTGGCCGGTGTTATCTCGTCGTCGTAACTGAAGGCCACGGCGTTGGGCCCTGTAAGATACTGCTCCAGGGAAGACGCCTCGGTATCTTTGACAGCCAGGCGGATCAGACTGTTTTTCACCACCCGATATTCCACGCCCTCTTCTTTCAGTTTATGGCGCAGCTCAGTGATTTCCATGACCTTTAAGCCACGGTAATCCGTGAGAATTGCTGCCTTGGACCTCTCCAGCTTATCGCGGAGTTCGATCACTACTGCTTCTTTTTCTTGCCTGTTCAAAGCTCTTATCCCCTCCTTCCCCCTGCCAGTGCGTCTTTGGATTTCATCTCTGACAAGGTCACGGAAGGTGCCTGTCTCCAGAGGGCGGATTGCCTGTTCCAGTCTCGGTAGGCTGACCCAGGGTCAATTATCACCCTGCCCACAACTAAAGCCATGAGTTTTTCTCTCGTCTGGCTTTCGGTTGGCAAGGCACCTACTGTCTCTGACCAATCAGAGCGTCGCCAAGGCAGTTAGTTATTCTCGGTGGGCAACGCCCACCCTACCTACATTACAGTTACTTAGAATTCCAAATAACAAATTACTATCACTAAGGTTTCAGCTTTCAGTGTTCCCCGCTGCCGCTTCGCTCCAACAGGTTGCGGATTTATTCTCGAATCTTTCCTTTTCCTGACACCTGAAACCTGACACCAGAACACTTTATGTAAGCAACACCTTCAGGCTACCAGGATCAATCTTGATGCCGGGACCCATGGTAGTAGAGATGGCAATGGTTCGTATATACGTACCTTTACTCGCTGCTGGTTTAAGGCGCATGATGGTATCCATAAATGTTGAGACATTTTCCAGAATCTTGTCAGCCCCAAAAGAAACCCTACCCACAGGAGCGTGGACTATGCCAGACTTCTCAACGCGAAAATCAATTTTCCCAGCCTTGATTTCTTTGATAACCTTACCAAGATCAAAGGTTACTGTTCCCAATTTGGCATTAGGCATAAGCCCCCGGGGACCGAGGATCTTTCCGATCTTCCCCACAGCCCCCATCATGTCAGGAGTGGCCACAGTCTTATCAAAATCGAGCCATCCCCCTTGTATCTTGGTGATAAGTTCGTCTCCGCCAGCATAATCCGCACCGGCCTCAAGTGCCTCCTTCTCTTTTTCCCCTTTGGCAAAGGCCAGGACTCTGACCGATTTTCCCGTACCATTAGGAAGCACTACCGTGCCCCGTACCATTTGGTCCGCCCGGCGTGGATCCACTCCAAGACGAACAGCCAAGTCTACGCTCTCATCGAAGCGGGCGTAGGCGCACTCCAGGGCAAGCCTCACGCCTTCGGAAAAATCATAGCGTTTGGCAAGATCAAGTTGATCTTTGGATTTTTTGTACTTTTTTCCTCTCTTGGTCATACTGTCTCTCCAAACCTACTCGATTGTAATCCCCATACTCCTGGCGGTTCCTTCGATGATTTTGACCGCAGCCTCCAGGTTCGAAGTATTCAGGTCAGGCATTTTAAGCCGGGCAATCTCCTCAACTTGCTTGCGATTGACCTGACCTACTTTTTCGCGGTTGGGTTCGCTGGATCCTTTGGCAATTTTGGCGGCCTTTTTGAGCAGCACAGCCGCAGGAGGTGTTTTAGTCACGTAGGTAAAGGAACGATCAGCAAAAACCGTAATCACCACGGGTATGATCATTCCCTCTTGTCCCTGAGTTTGGGCATTAAAGGACTTGCAGAATTCCATAATGTTCACCCCGTGCTGCCCTAAAGCGGGGCCAATAGGAGGTGATGGGTTGGCTTGACCTGCGGGAACCTGCAATTTTATATTCGCAATTACCTTTTTCGCCATGTTTCAACTCTCCTAACCAGCAATCTGTCCATCGTGGCAAGCACATCCTGTAAATAGAACCACAAAGAGCACCAAGAACACAAAGAGAAACAAAAAAGTAATCTTTTTAACCCCTTATATTAAACCTCTTTGTGACCTTTATGACCTTTGTGGTGTTTATCCTGAATCTGCAACTTCAGATTTTGGTCACCTGAACGAAGTCCAGTTCCACTGGGGTGGAGCGGCCAAAGATACTTACCAGAACGCGCACCTTGCCTTTTTCAGGAACAACCTCGTCAACCACACCGTTAAAGTTGGAAAAGGGGCCATCGATTACTCGGACTTCGTCACCCCGGTCGAACAGATACTTAGGTTTAGGCTTTAAGGCTCCTTCAGTCATCTGTTCGATGATTTTCTCAGCCTCCTCATCGCTTAGCGGGGTCGGCTTGTCTTTGCCACCAATAAAGCCGGTTACCTTAGGAGTATCTTTCACGATGTGCCAGGTTTCGTCATTCAGTTCCATCCGCACTAGGATATAGCCCGGATAGAATTTTCGGGCAGAGGTTTTCCTCTCTCCTTTAACCAGCTCTACAACCTTTTCTGTAGGCACAAGGATCTTTTCAAAAAACTTCTCTTTCCCCAGAGTCTTGATTCGCTCCTCTAGGGCGTTTTTTACCTTTTGCTCGTATCCCGAGTAGGTATGGACAATGAACCACTGCATTGTAAGAAATTATCTCCGCTTGAATTTATTGTATACGGACAGCCGGTATCCTCTGATCCCGCTCACTTACTGTGCATCCTGAAACCAATCATAGTAAACGGACCAGTTCTTGTGACTCTGCCTCAACTGAGAAGAATTCTCATAAGTTTGGACAGGCCAAGATCCACAATGCCCAAAAATACTGCTATGAGGAAAACAATAATCAGAACCACAGAGGTGGAAGCAATGGTATCCTTCCGCGTGGGCCAAGTAACCTTGGACAACTCCACTCGAACCTCACGAAGGAACTGCCTCACCGTCTCAACCACACCTGAGGTTCTTTCTATAAGACTTGCCTTGGGCTCCGCCTTCCGTTTTTTTGCTGGCTTACTATCAGCAACTGCCAGCTTTTCAGGAGTTCCCTGCGCCGGATCGGCAGATCTTCTTTTCTTCTTTTTCTTCGACTTTGCCATGGCTACAAAAATAAATGGCAGGCCAGGAGGGATTCGAACCCCCAACCCCCGGATTTGGAGTCCGGCGCTCTAGCCATTCGAGCTACTGGCCTGCAAGAGTGGTTTTTTCAGTTACCGGCTTCGTCCTGTTACCGGCTTCGTCCCGTTGGGAATCTTAAGAAATATCCGTACAACTGGAGCAAGCTCGCACGCCCCGGTGGCAAAAAGGTCCTTGCCCTATTTACTCTCGCGGTGCAAGGTATGATGACCACAGTAGCGGCAATATTTGCGAAACTCCAACTTTTCTGGAGTTGTCCTTTTGTTCTTTGTTGTTGTGTAATTTCTTCTTTTACACTCTGAACAGGCCAGATTTATAATAACGCGCATGATCTTTCCCAAAAAACCGATGTGAGATGTGAGATTTTTAAGCTGAGTATTTTCTATCCCAAATCCGCAATCTTCATCTACTCGATAATATCACTGATGACACCCGCACCCACCGTACGTCCTCCCTCACGAATGGCAAAACGTAACTCCTTCTCCATC
>JAJDNB010000274.1 GCA_022340905.1 Deltaproteobacteria bacterium
ATTCTGCGGTTTTACCTAATGATAGAATCTTCCCCCTAACTCAGATTCGTCTGCACAAAATCCAGAGAAACGCGCTTGTTCTTTCCTCTTTCGGTCCAGGTTGTGATCACTCTAATTCTCGTACTATTGGCGGTAGGTTCGTTCACCGCCACATTCCAAAAAATACTGTATCCGCCATTGACATTCAGTTCCGAGCCATCCGCTCTCACGTTTCCACCACCGTCCACCGTGTCATTCAGACCAAAGTTTCCCCCATTGTCGTCAATGCCGTCGCTGTCTGCATCTTGGTCGGTCCCATCGCCGTCTACGTCCAAGGCAACGAGAGTACTGTAAGCTAGGTTCATCAACTCTTCTGCCTTGGCTTGGGCCAGGGTAGTTCCATGGGACAGATTGCCGGCCCTGGCATTGGTCTTTATGGCCGTGACCTGCATGGTAGCTACTGCTAAAAGACCAAAACCCAGAATGCCGAGGGCAACGAGAACCTCCACTAGGGTGTAGCCTTCTTCTTTCCATTTAAGCATATTGTTTACTCGTACCGTTCTTACCCCACACCTCGTTCCTAATGCTTAGAAGCCACTGCAATTTTTACCACAAAGGGCACAAAGAGCACGAAGAAAAAAATAGTATTCTTTGTGTTCTTCGTGGTTTCTTACCAAGTTTCTAAAGAGCCATATTTCTGCATTTGACTGCGGTTATCACCATACTGCGCCTATTCTGGTCATTTCTTGACAATAGCCTGTTTCCCACCACGTATGTTTCGGCGACATTATATCTGCGATCAGATTTTCCGGTTTTGGCAAGAACCCATATCTTGACCGCTCTTATTTTGTCCAGACCCACGGGTGTTGCCAGTGGTGTTCCAGCGTCATCGTCATCAATCTTTCCATCGCCGTTGGTATCGTCGCTGGCATCAATTACGCCATCGTCGTTACCGTCGAGGTTCACATTCAGCCGTTCATCTGTATCCGAATCGTCACCGTCGATCGCCCAGATAATAAACCCATTAGGACTGGTGTCTATATTGCCATCACCGTTATCGTCGAAGGCATAGGCGAAGCCCAGGGCTTCGATGTTTTCGACTACCATTAGCCAGGAATCGTTGTCCACGTCGAACCTCTCGAGATTCCCGCCATCTACTCTAAATGCAACTTGTTCATCGAAGTTTGCCTCAAGAACACCATCCCCATTGTCGTCGAGGGTGAAGGCGACAGTCTGGGGACCCGTCGAAGTCCTGTCCGGATCACTGTCAAGCGAATCATCATCTGGTAGTTTTGATACAAAACTTGTTTGAAAAGTTGGACTGTTAACCTTTCTCGTGGGGTTATACCCCACCATTCTGATATCCTTGGTGAGGACATACTTTGCTACCCGGGCATTTTGCTGCATTTCTGCAACCTGCTCCTGAAGAAGATAGGTATCCTGTTGGGTAACATAAACCTTGTAGACTCCTGCCATGACCACTAGGCTAATGGCCATGGCCACCACAAGCTCAACCAGGCTAAAGCCCCGGTCACATGACCATTTCTTGTGTCTCTTTTCTATGGCTGTCCTCACGAAGCATCCTCAGGTGAAAGTCTCAACAACTGGGATTATTTAGCATATTACCTTACTTATTTCGTCTTTATGGTAGACGGTCCAGTTCCAAACCTCCAGAGGTTTTTCGCAATCTCACCTCATAAATCCCTTCATTATTGGAAACCCTCACTACTCCAAATTCACCGGTAAAGCTGGAATCAATTGGGAAACCGCGGGCATTGAAACCACATGCACCGAATCCGGCTGCATTGGCAGCGAATGTAGTGCTGACCAGGTTGACATCCGTGGGCAATACCACATATTTCAAAGTCTCCTCACTGCCATCCTGCAAGCGATTCCCATTATCCGGTCCCGGTCCATTGTCCATGAAAACAATGTAGCTACCCGGACTATTCCCAACATCGGGATTGAACTGCAAAGCAACGTTACTGCTGCGCTTGACCGCTTCTAAACGAGCGTACTGAAAGTGAGTAAACATATCCCTCGCCACACTTTTCAGCCGCTGTTTGCTTGCCCAACCCGAAAAGTTGGGAATTGCAACTGCAGCTAGTGCCAGCAGTATAGCAATAACGATCAATACCTCGACCGCGGTGAAACCCCCAGGCTCATTACCTATGCTGAAAACTCCGTCCTTTGTCATAATCATCTGGGCCACCGGGGGCTACAAATTCTTCACCGTTTATGATTTGAGCAAATTATATGCCAGTAAGGAGAACCAATGGAGATTACAGCTATATCGCAACCCTATCCACTCGAATACGCATGAAAATCTAGAGCGTACCAGGTGAAAGTAGCTAGAGGCATTTTCATCCTGGGTCATGACTTTACTTCAAAAGAAAGCCGAAGGTTATTAAAAAATTTAATGGATGTTAATTTTTTTGTAGCAAACTACTCCTTGCCTTTGCCACCCAGATGAATCCCTCCCATTTATCCCCTGCCACCCCCGCGAGCGGAATCTGCAACAGGGAGGGGAAGGTGTTGTCGAAGGAGCTCTGGGGGAATTTGAATCTAGCTAACCTCTATGGCACGCATAACTTCGGCTTCGTGCTCTGACACACTGAGCTTCGAGCATTATAAAATTTATAAACAACATTTGTAAACTAATTGCACAGGGCCATACCGGGTAAATCATCTTGACCCCCGCCATGGTTTTGAGGACAATGGCATTATTTAGCGTCTTTCCGGAAACCGCAGGTTTCCGGAAGGAGCAGTCAACAATCAGCAGTCAGCTTGAGCTTTTCTTGTTTTTATACTTTTAGCTGAATGCCGAGCGCTGAAAGCTGATGGTGCTCAGACGAAAACCACAGTTTTCGGATGAGCACTATTTAAGGAGAACACCTTCTCATGAATCGAGGTCGGTTGGATTTAAAGTATTTGATCGGTGTGCTGAGCAGGCGCGGCCTGATTAGTGAACGCCAGGGCAAGGTCATCTCTCAGAAGGCACCAGCCCAAAAGGAAAAGCTTACACAGCTACGCAAGGTGAAGAGAGGGGGACTGTCCTATTTGAGTTGCGGAAACGAGGTTACGCCGGTGGACGTCCTCGCCTCCATGGGTTTGAAATTGGGCAAGGGAGCAAATGGCTGTCTCGATGAAGAGGCGATCATGCGGATGGTGGCAGACGACCTGGGGATGACCTTCAAAAAGATCGACCCGCTCAAACTGGACCTGGAGCTGGTCACCCAGACGATTCCCAAGAATTTCGCCCTCAAGCACATGGTCCTGCCGGTGGATACGTCCCTGGAGACGATCACCGTGGCGGTCTACGATCCTTTCAATCGTCAGGTTTTGGAGGACATCGAGCGCGTAACGAAAAAACGGGTGCAGGCCCTCATCAGCACCAAGAGTGACATTGTCAAAACCATCTCCGAGTTCTACGGCTTCAAGAGCTCGATTGTTGCCGCCGACACCCAGTTGAGTAAGCCCCTGGTTGACTTGGGAAATCTGGAACAACTGACTCACTTGCAGGCGACAGAGGAGATCTCCTCGAGTGACCAGCACATAACCAATGCGGTGGATCACCTGTTCAACTACGGTTTCGATCAGCGGGCCAGTGACGTTCACCTCGAGCCCAAACGGGAACAAACCATTGTAAGACTTCGCATCGATGGTTTGCTGCACACTATTTACCGCATACCCAAAAGTGTTCACCCGGCAATCATTTCCAGGATCAAGGCCCTGGCCCGGCTGGACCTTGCAGAAAAGCGCAGGCCGCAAGATGGACGGATCAAGGTGGAACGCCATGGCAAAGAAGCGGAAATTAGAATTTCAACCGTGCCGGTGGCCTTCGGTGAAAAGGTGGTGTTGAGAATCCTGGACCCTGACATTCTCCTTCAGGACCTCGAAGGACTGGGGTTTTCATCAGCAGATCTCATCAAGTACCGTAAGCTCATAGAGGTACCTCACGGAATTGTTTTGATAACTGGTCCCACAGGAAGCGGAAAGACCACCACCCTTTACTCCAGCTTGCGCTTTCTCGCCCATGAGGGTAACAACATTACCACCATTGAAGATCCCATCGAGATGGTGCACGAACAGTTCAACCAGATTGGGATAAAGCCACGAATCAACCTTACCTTCGCAAGTGTCCTGCGCCACGTTCTGCGGCAGGATCCCGACATCATAATGATCGGAGAAATGCGTGATCTCGAGACAGCAACCAATGCTATTCAGGCGGCTCTCACCGGCCACCTTGTTTTGAGTACTTTACACACCAACGATGCAGCCAGCGCCATAACCCGTCTCATGGATTTGGGGGTGGAGCCATTTCTCATCTCTTCAACCCTCACCGGTGTGGTGGCCCAGAGATTGGTGCGCAAGATTTGTCCCCACTGCCAAGAGTCATACAAGGTCAAGGTTGCCGATTTGGCTCCCCTGGCCTTGGGCAAAGACCCGGCAACCGAACTGGAACTCAAGATGGGCAAAGGTTGCCAGCAGTGCCGCAACACCGGCTATCTGGGGCGTAGCGGCATCTTCGAGGTACTGCCCATGAGCGAAAAACTGAGGCAGCTTACCAACCGTAAGAGTTCCCTGGCGGAACTGCAAAAGGCTGCCCTACAGGAAGGTATGATAACCCTGCAGCAGTCGGCTGTTGACAAGATGCTGCGAGGAATGACGACCTTTGAGGAAGTCATGAGGGTCACTCTGGCTGACAGGGAGAACCAAGCAAATGGTTGTTGAGGGTTCTCCTCGAATGCCCGCCCGCCTCGATTGAGTCCGCCTCAGGCGGACGATGGCGGGCAGGTCGCACAGCAAAACAAGGAGCCGCAGAATCATAAGGGAGCCACCTCGATACGGGATATTCCTTCTTCGATATTCTGCGGTTGTGAAGTCTAATGAACTGGGTTAAAGCGCTCGACTGATCTCGCCAAACGTCCCCGCCCCCAGAAAATCTCTCCCTTAAAAAACCCTCCGGCTGGGAGAGCCTCTTCAGATTGATTTTTACATATTCTTCTATTAAAAAAGTTAAATAACTATTAAATTATTATAATAGCAATCATCTTTTCCCCGACCACTCCAGGTAAAGACAAATTTCATTTTTCGGATATGGCTTTGTAATAGCTTATTATTACATCATATTTTATGTCTCCAATCATTTTACTCCTTTCCGCCTCATCAGCAATTAACATTTCTTTTTAATGGCACAGAATTTGCTCAACTAACTCGCCGGAGGTCCAGAAATGGTATTAACAACTCATAAACACCATACCAGCGGCTTCACCATCATTGAGCTCGTTGTCATCATGGCCATTATTGCCATCCTGGCCACTGTGGCAACTATCAGCCTCCCTGGGTGGCGAGACAATATGACCCTCAGAGCCACGGCTAGGGACCTAGTTTCTTATATGCAGTTCGCCAAAGTGGAGGCGGCCAAACGCAATGCTACAGCGTCCATAGAGCTCACCGAGGGAGGACAAGGGGTTGGCAAGTGCAAGGTCATCATTAGTGGCCAGACCTTGAAAGAGGTGACTATGCCACCCAAGTTGACTCTGACTCCCCCCACCACACCCGTGACCACTTTTCAGATCAATAACAGAGGCATACCCGTCGGTGGAGGAGGGACAGTGTCTCTGACCAATGGATCGAGAACATACAACGTGGCGCTCTCAGCGGCTGGGGCAGTCAGTCTGAATGGACCCCTATAAGCAAACATTAAGTGCGAGGTGAAGGAACGTTGACCATGATTGTAAAGCACCCAGAAAACCGACAGCATAAACAACTAGGGTTCACCTTGGTAGAGCTTTTGGTTGCCATGGCCATGGTGGGAATCGTCATGGCCGCCGTCTACTCGACCTATAAATCGCAACAGGATAGTTATGTCGCCCAAGAACAGGTGGCAGAAATGCAGCAGAACATCCGGGCATCTCTCTATCAGTTGGCGAGAGACTTGCGGATGGCGGGATTCAACCCACAACGGGCGCCCAATGTGGGGGGTTTTGTAACTCAACTGCCAGACGACGGTGTTGGAGAAACCACAACCGACTCAGCCACCATTGCCTTCACTATCGATGAGAATGCAAATGGGGTCATCGACGCTAACGACAATGATGAACAGATTGCCTACCGGCTGGATAACGCTACGGATAGGCTGCAAAAGTTCAGGGTGAGTGATGATACCTGGCAAACCGTGGCCGACGATATAGATGCCCTCGATTTCGTCTATCTTGATGCCAGCGGTACGGATATCACTGCCAACGTCATTGCCAACCCTACTGCCCTATATGCAGTCACAAATCTATCTTACCTCGACTCCATCAGGTCAATTGAGATATCAATTG
>JAJDNB010000034.1 GCA_022340905.1 Deltaproteobacteria bacterium
TGAGGGGACCCAGAAACCATGGATGACGTCTGCGGATTCGAACCTGAGGAGCAGGTGTTTGCCCACGGGCAGGTGAATCTCATTGGCCGCCGTTACCCCTGACTGAGGATAGTGCAGTTCCCACCACCACTGGTGCGCCACTACGGTCAGGTCGGGCTTATTGCCGAGCACCGGCGGATTCACCTGTGACATGACCCTGACGGCGACGATGAAGAGCCCGGTGACGATGAGAAGGGGAATGGCTATCCAGAGGACTTCCAGCCAGACGTTCTCGCTGAACTGCTTCGGCTCCCGTCCTTCCCGTCGGCGGAATCTGATCAAGACGTACACCACCAGCCCTGCGACAATAACAAAAATAAAGGCGGAGACGCCGAACACGATATAAAAAGAGCTGAGAATATCGGCGGCCTGCTTCGTTGCCGGATGCAAAACAGATGTAATAGTATGCATTTTTTATCGCCTCTTATACAGGCGCGCGCATTCCCAGGGTATCGGTGAGATACTGCAGAAGAAGCTTACGGCTCTTTTCGCTGGGTAGAAACCCTTCCAATCTGATCAGGCCGCGTTCGCTGCTGACCTCCAGCTCTTCAGCGTCAACAATATTCCCCGTCCGGATACGATCCAGGAGCCGTTCGGCCAGCTCCCCGTCGTCCATGCCGGTCAGGTCCGGGGGAAGCGCCATCTGCCCGTCCGGTTCTTTCTCTTCCTCCGACGCCCTTTCGAACATCGGGACTTTCTGGGCCGCACAGTTCAGGCACCTCTCGGCGTCGGGTATTGCCTGCAGCCTTTTCTCCTCCTCTCCCTAATCTCGACAAATCTCTCATATGGTTAGATCTTCATTTGTAGAGACCTTGTCGAGCCAGCTGCGCAGGAAGTCCGGATGCAGAAGAGTGCTGGACTAGGGAGCGTAGGTTAAGAGAATGTTCGAAGGAGCGGAAACGGTGAAATCGATCGACATCATGACGCTCAAGAGGACTATGTTCACAATGGAGAAGACAAATAGTTTTTTTGCCCAGAGCCGCTCATTGCATGTACTGTAGCCCGACCAGGCCAGGTAAAGCCAGAGTGTACCCAAAGCGGCCGCAACCGCAAAGTAACTGTAACCGGTGTATCCACCCAAGGTTAGCAGCAACGTCGCCACCGTAAAGGCCACTATATAACTGAGAATGTGTTTTTTTGCAGTTGGCATTCCCTCCTTGACCGGAAGGACCGGTATTACCGCGGCAGCATAATCATCAAGGCGGTAAATGGCGATGGCGTATGAGTGGGGGATCTGCCATAAACTGAAGATTATCAATAAAATCAACGCTCCCATGTCGAACCGGTTACTGACCGCGCAATAGCCAGCAAGGGGAGGTGCGGCTCCTGCCAGGCTGCCGACTAACGTACCATAGACGGAATTGCGTTTGAGGTACAGGCTGTACACGCCGACATATACGGTAAATCCGGTCAGCACGATGGCAAGGGTCAGCCCGTTTGTTGCTGCCCAGATCAATAGTATACCGGCAATGCCGAGAAAGGCTGCATAGAGAATCGCCACTTTGGGCGACATCAGTCTCGTGGCGAGCACCCGGTTGCGTGTGCGCGCCATCTTGCGGTCAATGTTCCTGTCAACGATGTTGTTGAAAACACAGGCGGAAGCGACGACAAGAGATATGCCGATTGTGGTCGGCAACAAAAGTGTGCTGTCGATGCATCCTTTGGAAGCCAAAAAAAAGCCCCCGGCTGCCGTAATCAGATTCCCGAGGATGATTCCAGGCTTGGCGACGACCCAAAAATTCTTGATCGCTTGAACCATTATAGCATCATGCGATAATTGAGGTGATAGATAATCCAAAGCGTCCCTCCGACGAAGATAATCATGAATAGTGTTCTCTTCATTGATCCCTCTTGATGCCCCAAGACATTCTCCACCCTTCTTCCATCGGCGACTTATTTCTGTCCTATCTACTTCATGGATAAAAAAAATTACCGGCCGCAAACCACCCGAAGCGTGAAACCGCTGAGAGCAAATTCCAGCAGCTGACTAGAGGGAGCTCCAGCTCAACCTATGGAACTGTTTTCCTCCCACTTGGATTTTGGATTATATGGGTACCTGGTTATGGATAATCAGCAAGATATGATAAACCTAGCCAATAACAAAATAGGGTATTCTCTGTATTTGTCAGAAAAAATCCATGTATTCAAAAAGGAAATCAAGGGTAAGTGGACGGGAAGACGGACTCACAGCCTCTCCGGGACATTTTGGAAAGATGGCGGGTTGGGTTACAAGCTTTCATTAGAGCATAAAACCAGATGTTGGGATGGTATTCAGTCGTGCAAAAAGAGTCTTTGAAACCTAACTTCTAATCCCGCCAGATCTCCAGTATGGTTAAATCGTCATTTGCAGAGACATTGCCGCGCCAGCCACTCACTAAATCCAGAAGTCCTTTACCCCAAGGCGGGCCTTTTGTACTTTTTATGAGGTATGTTCTCACGAAGATGTGGTGGACCGTGAAATTGCAACTGTTTTCAGGTTAATGTACTCATATAATTTATGTCAATGCGAAAGACTAGCTTTGTGGGTTGAATTGGTCAGGGGACTTATATATATTAGGCCTCTTGACGCTTGAGACTAGCACTCCTTGATGAGATAGGGTGGAGAACAGAGAAGCTCCTCAGGGCGATAAGATAATTGATTCTTAGACATCTACTTTTCTGGCACCGTTGGCGGAGACAAAAATATGCTAATCAGGGAAGCGATTGAGATCGCTGCACCAATTTCCATAGTCTGGGCCGTCTTTTCCAAGGTAGAAGAATGGGACGATTGGAATACGGCGTGTCAAAGCTGCCATCTCGTATCAGGCGAGGAGATGGAGGCGGGAGCGTGCTTTTCCTTTGTGGTTAGACCATTTACCCTGCCAATTAAGGTGAATTCTCAAATTATTACATGCGAACCTGGACAGGAAGTGGTCTGGAAAGGAGAGCGTCTCGGGATTCACGCCGTGCACACCTGGACTTTTAGAGAGGTGGATGGAGTGGTTACGCTCAACAGCCATGAAGAGTACAGTGGTCCGCTACTTTGGTTGGCGAGGTTGATTCTGGTTCCCCGGCGTCTTCATGATCTCACCAGAGACCTGCTTGTTTCCATCAAGCAAGAGGCTGAGGCTCGTTATCGAGCCGAAAAGGTTTCCTGACCAAGCTCTTCAGAAGACCTTTTCAGCATACATTTTTTTCACCCCAATGGCTGAAAACCATCCAATATTGAAGCATGGCTCAGCACTGCGTCGGTTGCATGCTTGAGATCAGACATGCACAGCACGTTCTTGAGGGCGATTCCAGCGTATCTAGAGAATGAGTTAAGCAACTGCAGATTGTCCAGGGTAAAACGGTTCCCATTGCGACTGCTTAAATTCAACACGCCAAAACACTTTCCCTGGTATTTGAAGGGGACACATAGTAGAGAGCCGATCTCCAGCGAACCAATCTTGTAGCGCTCGTCTGTCAGGACATCATTGATGAGCTCGGCTTTACCGGTCTCGATGACGTCGCCGGCAACTCCCTCACCGACTGCGAGCTCTAATTTCTTCTGGGCTTGCTCACCGAAGGCAGCAGTAATGTAAAGCTGATCCTTCTCCTGTTCAATAAGCATGATCGAACCGTTTTCTGCAGTTACAACGTTTTCTCTGGCTTCTTCCAGGATAAAACTGCACGTCTCTTCCAGATCCATAGTGCCGCACAGCATGCTTTGTTTTTTCTTCTTCAGTTCAGCAAAATCCCTACTGAGCCGTCTTATGGTGCCACTCATGGTCTCAATTACTTTGAGAACCACCGTCGGGTCTTTCCAGATTGTTGAAAACAGTTTTTTCTTGTCGATACTCAAAATCCTCGTGTCGCCCTCGGCCGTGGCAGATGCGGATCGCGGCAACTTGTCGAACAGGGCCATTTCTCCAAATATGTCTCCTTGTTGAAGAGTGGTCATTTTTATGTCTCCAGAAGAGGAGTTTTTCGAAATTTTCACCTTTCCGGACTGGATGACGTACATTACATCGCCCTTGTCGCCCTCCTTAAAAATAATCTCGCCATCGGCATAGTGCCTACCGAGTTCACTTTCTCGCACTTACCTCACCTCCTTATCACCAGTGTTCTTGCAAAGGCCTTCCAAAGATCAAATCGCACGGGCAAACTCACCGCGGTTGCAAAAATATTCTTGAACCGTTCGTTGCCCGTAAACATGTTCCACAAGACCGAACTCAATCTTTTGGGATCCTCAGGGTCGCTCTGTTCTTCCCGCACAATTTGTAGCATCCATCTGGTAAGTAGCCCATAATTCTTGTAAAGGTCAGCGAGAAAATACAGGTAATTGCCGAATTGGTTGTCCACGATGATGTTTTTGTAAACCGGGTAGTAATGTTCCTGAAAGTCCTGCTTGCTCACTCCATGAAGAACAGCCGTATTCGCTGCAGCCTTTCCCATGATGTAGGCGGCTCCAAGACCGTCCTTGAAAAGGCGGGTCGAGCCAGCATCGCCACACATAACCACCCTGTCGGTAAAGGGTACCTTGGGGGCCCTGATATTCATCTTGGGTAGACAGCGACAATTGAGTTTGTAGCCCACCGATTTCGGCAAAACTTCTTTCACCACCGGATATGCAAGAAAGTCTCTTACAGTATCGGCATTCAAATCATGCCCCAGAATGCATAGAGTGAGGTATGTGACTTTAGGAATCATGGCCGCGAATTTCAGGTTTTTTATGGGCAGAAGAAAGAGGTGGACGGAATTTCCAAAATGTTCAGTAATAATTTCCTCATCGAAACTTATCTCAGTAATAGCGGCCTTGACGGTCTGGGGCTCTTCATAGCCGAACCCCATGTCAGGAAAAATTCCCGACTTCCCACTGTTTACTCCCACCGCCCCAACGACCAGGTCGGCTTGTTCAATCTCCCCGCCCTGGGAAAACAAAACCGGCTTGCCATTTTCGTATTCAATTCTTTGAATCTTGCGAGGTACGTGTTCTGCACCTTCCTTTATCGCCTGCCCCATAAGAAAGTCATCGAAGCTTTCCTTGTGTTCTCCTATAATGCCTTTTGGTCCGCCCCCCCGATAAACTGCGGCTATGGTGTTTTCAAAAGAGGGTGTGGCAATTGAAACGCTTCCCTTTGTGGTATGAAGCTGATAGGAGTTAATACCCTTCCACACCACCGAATCAGGCAAGTTTATCCCCTCAACTGCGAGGGTCTGAACGAGCAGTTCGGATATGATGCCTGCGCATTTGTTACATCCCGCTGGCCCATCCTTGGTGAAGTTCTTTGGATCATAGATGGTGATATTGAGTTTCTTGTCGAGCATCTTGGCTAGCTTCAAGGCAAAGATGCTGAAGAACGATCCCGTTGGCCCGCCACCTACAACAGCGATTCTGGCGTCGTCGTCCAGGGCATAGGGATGACTTTCGGCCAACGCTTGCTTGGCCACATAAGCGGCAAAATCAGTTTTTGGATGATCTTCGGGTGACAAAATAAATCCGCTTGAAGTGGTGTTAAAAACAATTGCCTTAATTAGCTATATAAATAGGTCGGTTAGATAGGGTACCACACTGTGGCATGTGAGTCAAGCTAACTTAGACTAAACCGCACCGATAAAGGCTTTTGGATATCAAGACTTCAGCAGGAACAGATAAACCTTTCAAGCCTGTAGAATGTCCGGCTTGGTGAGACCGCGGCTACATCTAGCGACTCGCCCTGTCAATATCGCCCGTGAGCTCTGTCGATTTTATCTTCCCCTCAGCAGCCTGGCCTGACTGAGGGGGACCAATGATGGGTAAGACAATCTTTGAAAATCTGCACCTTAGTTGCAAACTTCTCGTATAGTTCTTAGGTTAGCATTCACTGACAATAGAGAATTGGAGGTATCGAGTGAAGAGGCCAAAAGTGGGAGTTGGTGTATTCGTCAAACGGAACGGGAAGATATTGGTGGGTAAAAGAAAAGGATCTCACGGTGCAGGCACCTGGGCTCTGCCCGGCGGACACCTGGAATCTGGGGAGTCATTTGCAACGTGCTGCAAGAGAGAGGTTCTGGAAGAAACAGGGCTAACCATAAATAATATAAGCCCAGTGGTCTTCACCAACGATGTATTTCACCAGGAGGGATTCCATTACGTTACCCTTTTTTTCAGTGGAGAATATGAGTCTGGGGAACTTATTGTGGCAGAGCCCCACCACTGCGAGGAGTGGCGGTGGGTTTTTCTTAACGACATTCCTCAGCCAATTTTTTTACCTCTCCGTAACGCTTTGAAACAGATAGAGGAAAACCGTTTAGTCTTATAAGATTTGCACAACGCTGTTAACCTCAAGTTGAAAAGTAATTGATTGAACCATGGTCCATAGACTGAAAACTTCTGTAACCATACCTCTCGGGATTCATGAGACTTTTGCATTTTTTGCTGATGCCTCAAATCTCGAGCAAATCACGCCACCTGAATTGTCTTTTAACATTGTAACGGAGCAGCCCATTGAAATAACTGAAGGTGCAGAAATCGATTACCGGCTGCGCCTCTATGGTGTGAGGCTAAACTGGCGCTCCAGGATAACCAATTGGTCTCCTCCGTACCTCTTTGTGGACGAGCAGGTTCATGGTCCCTACAATCTCTGGGTTCACATTCATCGCTTCCATGAGAAGAATGACAGTACCACAATCATGGACGAAGTTTGGTACCGACTACCCCTGTGGCCCTTTGGGGAGGTTGTTTATCCAATCGTTTCAGGTCTATTGCACCGAATTTTCCACTTCAGAAAACAAGCCATATGGAATTCACTCTGTGGAGAATAGTAGAGAAAAATGAAGTATAGAATCCAGCTTCGCAGGACCTGGGCCATACTTACAGCTTGAGGGGGACTGCAATGACAAGGAGATATGTGTTCATGCTTTTGTTGGCTCTTATTCTCTTGGGGTGCTCGACGGATCAAACCATCAAGACGGGAGTGTCTAATGACAGGATGTTACCCTGCCCCAAATCCCCCAACTGTGTATCTTCTCTGAGCAATGATGAATCTCACCATGTTGACCCTTTGACCTACAATGGTCCTCTCGAGGAGGCGAGAGAAAAGCTCATCTCGGTGATCACTTCCATGAAGCGCTCTAAAGTTGTTCTCGCTGAAGACACTTACATACACGCGACCTTCACATCTTTTCTATTCCGCTTTGTAGATGATGTGGAATTCTCTCTTGATGATGCCAGAAAGGTTATCGAGGTGCGATCGGCATCGAGGACGGGGTATTACGACTTGGGAGTTAACCGCAGAAGGATTGAAGAGATCAGAAGAAGGTTTATGAATCCTTAAGGAAAGAATGCGCTTTCTGAGGACTAATCCATTTGTATGGGAGGCAGCATACAACTACCAGGTGTCAGATTTCGAGGTTTGAGTGTTCAGTGTTCAGGTTTCAGCTTTTAGTGTTAATGCTTTTCTTCCCTGACACCTGAAACCCGAAACCTGAAACCTTATTTCTTAACCGGCCGGGGGGGCCCAGAAAGCTATTTCCGGGGCCTTGCCTGATACGAGCCAGGGGTACAGCCTCTCAAAATCTTCCAACCTTCTCTTGTAGTGATGCACCCTCACCCGCAAATTGCCGTCATCGGGCTCGGCTCGAAGGGCGGCCTCAGCGTCGCGCAAAAGTACTCTGAGTTCGAGGTACTCACGCTCCACGTCCCGGACTTCCTTGCGGAACTTGTGAATGCGTTCTAGAAGCCATTCAGGATCACTATAATCTACGGGACCGCTCATTTCTTTATCCTGATTGATTAGCCGGCCCACCTACAAGATCAGTAGGCTAACTGCAATCTTGACTCTGTTGCAAGCGAATCTTACTACTAGCAAGTGTAATTCATCTGGCCATGCAAGAGCAACCTCTATGACCAGTAGGTACTCTTCGGCAATTATTCACTATTAGGATAGTAGTTTTTACTATTGAAATCCATTTCTCCAGAGTTATCTTTAGCGGAATGGATGAAGATTTAAGCGATCTAAGCAAACACCGCTAAGGAGCCACAATAAAGGAAGGGCAGGTCATGAAAACCAAGCTCAAGTTCTCTAAGGTTGTCGTCTTTTGTTTGGCGTTGGTCATTATGGCTCTCTCGGTTGTAAAAGGGGCTGAAGCAGCCTCAGCTTCTTCTGGAATTCTGGACGGGAAGAAATTCGTCGGTCTAACAGGGGAGAAGGGCAAAAAGGTCCATCATGAGGACGTCTTGAGCTTCAGTGACGGTAATTTCACCTCGTCAGCTTGTTTTAAGTATGGGTTTGCGAGCGGCCCCTATACTGCCACAGTAGAGGGTGATTCTATCCATTTCCAGGCTGAAACCATAAGTCCTACCCATGGGAAAATGGTGTGGCAGGGAACAGTGAAAGATGGAACTCTTATAGTTGATTATTCCTGGACCAAAGAGCGCTGGCTTTGGACTACTCATAGGGAATACTGGTTCAAGGGATCTTTAGCAGAGTAGAGGTAAGGCATTGATAAATATGTCTGAACCCCCCTTAGCATCTTCTGAGACGTCTAAAATCCGGCTTTTTTTTAAGATATCCCTTGTTGTCGGATTTGTGGTGTTACTGAATTATGGCGGCACATTGGTGGTTGAGCAAATCAATTTTCAGCTCTGGCCCATGCATGAACGTCTAATGATTATCATGCTCTGGTTTTCCATCGCAGTCTATGTACTTTGGATGGCTATACCTTTCGTGCCTGGTGTCGAACTTGGCCTGGCATTGATGGTTATGCTTGGGCCCAGAGGTGTCGTCTTGATATACTTTTGCACTCTCTTGTCCTTGTCCTTAAGCTTCACCATTGGCAGGATGGTGCCTCTTAATATTTTCGCCCGGTTTTTGGGTTGGCTGCATTTGCACAGAGCCCAGGACCTATTGCTCAAACTAGAACCTTTAAATTCAGAAGATAGGCTGGACTTTCTGCTGACAACAGCCCCTTCGAGAGTCATCCCCTTCCTTGTAAAACATCGCTACTTGATGATCGCTGTCGCCTTGAATCTTCCCGGCAACGCTTTAATTGGCGGGGGCGGGGGCATCGGCTTGATTAGCGGCATTAGCAGGCTGTATCCATTCCCCAAATACCTTCTGCTGGTCAGCCTTGCCATCACGCCTCTTCCCTTACTAGTTCTGGCAGGCAAATGGCCTCTATGATTCTCAGGCGTTGAACCCGGCACGGAACTAAGGAGACTTTGTCGCATAGAAACGGTCCTTTCCATAAGGGGAGCGGTGAGATGAGAAAAGCTTTTCGGGTAGATGCAAAAACTCTTGTCAAACTTCTCACCATATCTATGATTATTTTTCCTTCTGTGACCTTCTGTTCTCCTCATCCAAATACCTCTTCTGTTTCTATGATCTTTTCCTCATAATCTTGGATGATGGACTGGCTGAATACTGAGATCCCGAACTCCAAGCTCCAATTTTTATGGTTTCAGCTGTTCCGCCAGAAGCGGGCATCGGGGTTTCAGAAATGACATACCTGAGCACTAAAACATTACCCTCGAATGGTCAGGTAGAACTCACAAGGACTCCTAATCGGGGGAAGTATGTCACTCTGGCGTTCACGGCACAAAGTGATTACTATGGTCTCGACAGGTGGGACTATCCAGCCCGTATGAGGTGTGAAGAAATGGTCGAGGATCTCGTATTTGCCGAGGATCTGCACAAAACCTTTAATGGCTTGAAGGCAGTGGATGGCATATCTTTCCGCATGTCCAAGGGCGAGTGCTTCGGCATCCTCGGTCCCAACGGGGCTGGAAAAACAACGACCGTTCGCATGATTTACGGTTTCAGTCCGGTCAGCTCCGGAACTCTCGAGGTCTTTGGCATGGACATCAACAAGCACGCCCGGCTTATCAAGGCCAAGAGCGGTGTGTGCCAGCAGGAAAACAATCTGGATCCTGACCTCACCGTCTTTCAGAACTTGGTGACTTTTGCCAGCTATTTCGACATACCCCGAGCTACAGCCAAAAACCGGGCCTCCGAATTGCTCCGCTTCATGGGCTTGGAGCACAAGAAGCGGGCAAAAATTTTGGAACTCTCCGGTGGTATGCAGCGGCGACTGGTTATCGCCCGTGCTCTCATCAACAACCCGGAACTGCTTATTCTTGATGAGCCAACTACCGGTCTAGATCCTCAATCCCGACATCAGGTATGGGGGCGGCTGGCAGAGCTAAAAGCCCAGGGGCTGGGTATTCTCCTCACCACTCACTACATGGAAGAGGCAGCACACCTTTGTGACAGACTGGTGATCATGGATCATGGTCGAATACTGGTTGAAGGTGGACCAGTGGAATTGATCCACCAAAACGTAGGAGCCAATGTGATCGAGATTGAGTCACCTAGTGAAACTCTCCTTACATATGTAGAAGAGAGCGATCTGGACTGGGAGAGACTTTCTCATCGGTTGCTCATTTACACCAGAGACGGCGAAACATTGTTTCGCAAAATCTCAGAGAGCTTCTGTGATCGGGGTTGTAGTCTGAGGATGGCCACCCTTGAGGACGTCTTTCTCAAGCTCACGGGAAGGGAATTGAGAGATTGATTACTGCCGGGTCTCAGGTGTCAGGTTTCAGTTATGATAGGCCTGAAACCTGAAACCTGAACACTGAAAACTACAATGAACTGGCTGCCACACATATCGCCAAGATTTTTCCGCATACTGCAGCGAAACGGTCAGGTATTGCGACGTACTTGGCAGGTAAATTTTTTGCCGCCGATCTTGGAGCCGGTGTTGTACTTGCTCGCCTTCGGAGCCGGATTGGGACTGCTGGTAGGGGACGTCTCCTATAGAGGAGAAGCCGTAAGCTACGTTGCCTACATCGCACCGGCACTGATTGCAATCAACATTATGTATAATGGGTTTTTTGAAAATACCTACGCTTCATTCGTGCGCATGTACTACCAAAAGACCTACGACGCCATTATGGCTACTCCCCTCAACTTGGATGAGATTGTCACGGGTGAGATCGTCTGGGGCGCGGTGAAATCTCTCATTGCAACAATCCTCATGGTTGCGGTAATAAGTTTTTTCAGACTCCTGGTCTACCCCCAAGCCCTACTGATTGTACCCCTCGCTTTTCTCGGAGGGCTGGCTTTTGGCTCTCTGGCAATGTGCTTTACCGCCGTGGTGCCGCAAATTGAGGTATTCAACTTTCCCATCTTTCTTTTCATCACGCCCATGTTTCTCTTTAGCGGCACCTTTTTCCCTCTAGAGACCCTGCCTCACTGGGCTCAAACCCTGGCCCAAGTCCTTCCCCTCACACACCTTGTCGCCATCGTGCGGGCACTGGCCATGGGCAAACTGCAGGCCCAACTGTTGCTGAGCCTTCTCTATCTGATTATCTTCTCAGCTCTTACCTTTGTCTTGGCAATTCTCCTCATGAGAAGGCGGTTGATTAATTAGTTTCCATCCGGAAATCAAAGATTCCCGGATGGAGCTGTCGGCATTCAGTCCCGCCTAGGCGGGATCAGCCAAAAACGTTGTAGTTGCATGTATTTTACTGATGGCTGAGCGCTGATAGCTGATCGCGCTCATCTGAAAACGGCAGTTTTGGATGAGCATCAATTAGTCTCACTCGGCCTTAACAATGTTTTTCGAACTTCCCGCTTTTCCCCTATTTGACTACCAGTAACTCCATGGTTACCATCTTTACAGTTTTCATTGACGATACTCTGGAACACGTGGAAACTTCGCGAAGGATGGGAATCCAGGGGATTCTTTTTACCACTGCCGAAGCCCTGGAGGAAGAGCTAGCTCGTTTGTTGGAGAAAGACTCCTAATTGCGGCTTTGAGATGTGGGATATGGGATGTGAGATATGAAATGTATGAAGGCATAGGGTACAGGTCAAAAAATAATGGAGTTTTTGTATGCTCCATGCTCTCTGCCCCATGTTTGGTTAGACATTTTAGACATTTGGAATAATATTGGAGATAAAAATGATAAAAGTGGTTGAAAATGAGCACATTCGAATATTCAGGCTCGAATTAGGCCCTTTCGGAACCAATTCATATATCCTTACTTGTCAGGAGACAAACGAGAGCGTGGTTATTGATGCCCCTGGGGATGTGGACCTGGTTGTGGCACAGCTGAATGAGACTCATCCTCAGTACATTCTTATGACCCATGGCCATGTTGATCACATCGGTGGATTGGCCGAACTCAAATCTGCCCTCAATATCCCAGTCGCTGCTCACCAAGGAGAAGCCGGCGATTTACCGGTTACTGTCGATCTGTTACTCAATGACGGAGATGAATTATCCTTGGGCCACATAAAGGTAAAAGCGTTACACACCCCGGGACACACGCCGGGTAGCATGTGTTTTCACACGGGTAACTATCTGATTGCCGGCGACACGTTATTTCCTGGAGGCCCCGGGAGAACTCACTCGCCCGATGACTTTCGCCAAATCGTTACATCCATCAGGGAAAAGCTTTTTGGTTTGACGGACGACACTGAGGTGTATCCAGGACATGGAGAACCTACGACAATAAAGGAAGCGAAAGAGGAATACGAGGCTTTTTCCGCCCGCCCTCACGAGCCCAACCTTTGCGGGGACGTTGTGTGGACAACCTAGGGAACTCTGCCAACTCTTTGAACCAAACAGCCAGCAGTCATTAGGCTGCGCTGTCATGGGTAGTCTATTGGTGTTTGTGTTTCTTCCCTATCGAACTTATGTAGTTATTCAACTTTACGCTGTTAATCTCTATCTCTTTACGGAGAGACTCAAAAGTTCCAATCACGATTAAGCCACGGTTCTGAGCTTTTTGCAACCAGGTCAGTGTTTCCCGGAGAGAGCCCCTACTGTAATAACAGAACTGCTTGTTTTCCTTGTAGTAATACCTCCCCCAGCCTTCGCTGAGATTTGTGGCAACAGAATCTGCGGCTTTGATGAGTTGTTTTCCTACTGTATCTCTTGCGAAATAGTCCCACTCAAGTACGATTTCCCAGACTTGCTCGCCTATATTCATGGCAAGCTGATAGACCTGAAGATCCTCTAACTGCATGATGATGCCCCCCTTTCAATAAACAACCTAATGACAGCGAAGCGTATTGACAGCGTAGAGTACTGACCTAATGACAGATTGGGTGGTAGCGCTCGAAGAGCGCGTTGCGCGTTCGAGCGCTACCACCCAATCTCTACCCGATGAAAACCCTCTGCAAGCTCGAAATCCTCTCCCTCTGCCATGTCCTTGCACCTCTTCTTAAGCCATTCCTCCAAATTGGCGGGATTGGGAAAGCCCGCTACTTGACTTTCATGGCATCGCAGGGCTTTCAGCTTGACATCAAAGGTATCAGTAATATCTGACCGGTGATTTATGTCCTCAGCCGCCCAGAACCACATTTCTTCCACATTGTGCGGCTCCAGCCCCTCTTCTAGCAAATCAGCATATGCTAAGTGGTCCCTGGCATAGGGGAAAACCGCATCCATGGTAACCAATCCGGCAATGCGATGGTCACGATGCCAGAGATAACGACGGTAGGGATCGGAAGTCACCACAATTCTGGGGCGATACATCCTTATGACCCGCACTAAACGTTTCCGAAACTCCGGGGTATCCTCTAATTCCTGATCGCTATATCCCAAGAAGACTACCTCACGGACCCCCAATACTTTGGCTGCCGCCTCTTGCTCTCTTTTCCTAATTTCAGCCAGTTGCTCTGACTTGAGACTTCGGTCGCTTGTACCCTTGTCGCCGTCGGTGCAGATCACGTAGACAACCTGTTTTCCTTCTTTGGTCCACCGGGCGACTGTGCCGGCAACCCCAAATTCTGCATCATCAGGATGAGCTGTTATAACCAATACATCAACAGGTGTAGTCATAGTAACGTTCCCTCTAAAGAAGCCAGGCCCACAAGTGTGCCTTAGAGTTAGTTTTCATGGCCTTTTCCCAGTCCTGTTGCCGTGCTGTTAAAACCATATTCTCTGAGCACTGTCCCATACTGGTCAAGCATGGCAGAGGCCACATTTGCCCAACTGAATCGAAGAACCGATGCTCGGACCTCATGGGGCGTTAACCCATTCGGACCGGAGATATACTTTTCTATGGACTTTGCCAGCAAACGGGGAGAGCCGTTGCTCACCACCTGCCCTATTGTTCCACCTCTGAGAATACTCTCCATGGCTCCAACTTTGGTTGCTACCACCGGTGTGCCAGAAGCCAATGCCTCCAGGGCCACCAGGCCAAAACTTTCATAATAAGAGGGCACAACCAGCACGTCGGCGGCGCTGTAGTATGGTGGCAGGCTATCTTGTTCGATCCTGCCCACGAAAGTGACGCACTCCTGAATGGACAATTTTCGAGCTAGTCTTTCTAAGCCTTGAGACTCCGGAGCGGCATTGCCATCCCCCCCCACAAGCACCAAACGAAGCTGCTTGTGGTGCCGGAGGTGGGCTACGGCCTCCATCAATCTGTCTATTCCTTTCACTGGCGCAAACCTGCCCACATAGAGCACAATCGATTCATCTTGAGTAAAACCCAGCCGACGCCGGGCCTGCGTCCTTTCCCACGGGTGAAAAAGATCTAAGTTTACGCCACAGGGAACTACCCCGATCGTCTTAGGGGATGCCCCATAATGTTGGATTAAATGGCCTCTTTCCTCATCCGTGCCAACCAGTATGCGGTCACAGGTCTTTGCCAATTTTTTTTCCATGGTGGTGCGCAACTCGGGTTCATTCTCTGACCCGACTGTGCTGTTCTTCACCGCACCAACCGTATGGAACATGAAAACATGAGGAACCTCCCACCTTTCCGTGGCCCACTTCCCCACTTTGGCAGACAACCAGTAGTGACTGTGAACGAGATCGTAGTGGAGAGACTGGCGGGCTTTAAACTTTTCTAGCTCCATAAAAAATTCATCAAGGTGGCCATAGAGAGCCATTTTATTCATCTGACCGTTGGCACCGGCCCTGAGATGAATGAGCCGGACGTTCTCGTGCAATTGGGCGATCTGCTTCTGGGGCGAACCGTTCAAACGAGTATAAATGTCTATTACATGGCCGCGGTTGGCAAGTTCCCGGGCAAGCTCCCGGACATAGACACTCATGCCCCCCGTATCCTTTGTTCCTAGCTCTCCTGTGGGGCTTGAATGGACGCTCAGCATTGCGATTCTCAACTGTTCTGATTCCACGTGAATTACCTCTCCAGTTCCAACCAGTGTAAATAAGGAATTCTTTTTCCCTATGCACTCGGCACTATGCGATTCCACATCCGAATTGCAGAAACTACAATCTAACTGTTTGACCGGTCCGGGCCGCTTCTGCCAAGCCGTCAAGAACCCGCATGTTACGAACACTCTCTTCCGGTGTGAAAGCCAATCTTTCCTTACCCAACACCGCATCAGCAAAATGTTCCACCATGAGGAGGTATTCATCTGCACCCGGCATTACCTGCTTTTGTCCCACCTCCTGGTCTTTTCCCCGCACAGTGAAGACCGCCTCCCGCTCCCAGGGAATAAAGGCATCGTGCGGTAATTCGATGGCACCTTCACTACCCAACACGGAATATGTCTGCTGCAGTGCTGAAATGAAACTGGCTTCGATAGTAGCAAGGCCATTTTCTGCAAACCGCAGAGAACCTACCAAGTGCATGTCGACTCCATTGGCATGATATACGGCTTGTGCCTGCACTGCAGCTGGCTCCGTGCCCATGAACCATCGGGCCACGCTGACGCAGTAGCAACCTACATCCAGCAGGGCACCTCCGCCCGTCTCACCTTGTAAGCGCGCATTGTTTCCCCTCGTCAAGATCTCCTCGTCCATTGGGTAACAAAACGAAGATCTGACCAAGGTTACTGCGCCGATTTTGCCACTAGTCACCATATATTTGATAATTTGGTTGCGAGGATGGAAGCGGTACATCATGGCCTCCATGAGAAGCAAACCGGCAGCAGAGGCGACATTGGCCATCTCTGTCGCCTCAGTGGCATTGCAGGCAAAAGGTTTTTCGCACAACACGTGCTTGTTCGCCTCCAATGCCTTCAAAGTCCACGTCCGGTGCAGGTGATTGGGAAGTGGGATATATACCGCATCAATTTCCGGGTCAGCCAACAAATCATCATAGCCCTGATAGACCCGGGAAATGTTGTTCTCTGCCGCCAGTTGTCGGGCATTTTCTGGAGAGCGTGTGGCAAGTCCGTAAACCATGCCGTTACTGGACTTTTGCATGGCAGGGATAACGCACACTCGGGCAATTTCGGCATTGCCCAACACCCCCCATTTGATTCGTTCAGCCATCCAACACCTCTACCGTACCCCCCTTTGCCGCCGATCTTGAGGCCGCCTCCAGAATAGCTATCACCTTCACCGAATCTTCGAGAGGCGCCACTATCGGCTCTCCTGACAGCAAGTGATCAGCCAGGTTACGATGAAAAAGATAATGCTCTCTTGGGGGAAGTGCCAGTTTTTGAGCAACTATCTGTCCGGAATGGTGGCGGCGGTGTACGGTTAAATCCGGCACCATTTCGGTGGCAGGAATAGTGTGCTGGTGATAATAGAGGACGGGATCGATCTCGTAGGTGCTTACATCTCGCCAGTGACCGACGATTGCGCCCTCAGTTCCCAACAAATACCATTTTGGCTTGAGCGCCGCGGCGATGTCGGAGTGAATAAACTCCGCCTCCTGTCCGCCGGAAAATCTTATTTGAATCCTTTCCTGGTCGGCATTGGTGACGTCGTGCCATACGCGATTTTGTCGTGTGGAGATGACGGCCGAAATCTCCTGGGGTATCAAACTTACCACCCAATCCAGATAATGAGCGCCCCAGTCATACGCGGTGCCCCCTGAAATCACATCATGGGAATGCCAGTAGCCACAAGGGTGGTTGAAGCCGCCAACAAACATTTCCAGGTGGAACAGTTCGCCTATGAGCCCTTCCGCCAAGGCTTGTTTGATTGCCAAGTAATCTACATCCCAACGCCGGTTCTGGTGGCAACTGAGATGCACCCGTTGTCTTTCAGCCATTTCCACCATGGCCGCTGTTTCTTTGCCGCTTATTGCCAAAGGCTTCTCACAGATCACGTGTTTGCCTGCCGCCATCATCTGTAAAGACAGACTGGCATGGGTATTAGGTGGTGTGGCAATGATGACCAGTTCTACTTCGGCATCCGCCGCTAAAGCTTTAGCCGAATTACAGGCCTTAACCTGGGGAAAATCGATTTGTGCCTGCATAAGCCTTTGCTGATCCAAATCACAAGCGCTCATCAGCTGCAGCCCAGCAGTCGCCTCGATGCCCAGCCCGTGAGCCTTGCCCACAGATTGGGCATAACCCAAGAGTCCAGCTCCTAGGGTGCGCTGGTTAAACGGTTTTCCGGCCAACTGCCGCAACAAACGATAGAGAATCTGTTGGAAGACAGGATGATCATAAGCCTGCAGTGTGGTGCAGGCAACGTGCCCGTCACCGGCAGAGCGCAATACCAGTACGGGACTGTGTTGGTATTGCCAGTCAGCATACAGTATGGTTTCTGTCTCCTCAGATGTTTTGACCAAGGGCTGGTAGACCCCTTGGAGATACATGGCATCCGCCAAACGGATTGCCAGGGGATGATCTCTGTTGCTGAAAAGAACACGCAGTTCTGTTTCAGGTCCCAGCTGATTTGGCTGTGCTCCAAATACCTGGGGCAAATCCGTATCTGAAAGTCGGACCAGTCCCAACCAGCCACCACCTCCGTGGACGAATTTTACGAGCTGCTCATGGGAGTTAGCCAGGGAAGTCGTGTCGGCAGTGACAACAACATCATAGGGACTGAGATCGTCAACCACTTGCGATTCCACGGTTACTTCCACATGATCTATCGATCCTAGGTAGGACAGCAACGGCTGGAGCGACGTGTCCTCCTGAGCCGCTACGAAAAGTATTTTCAGAGAAGGATGAACAATCATTGGCTTTGGCCCTTATATCTGCAATGTCTTGACTTCTTCGGGGTTGGTCGTCTCTTGCTTGCGGTGTAATTTTGTCATCTGCTTCGCGTCATTTGGCTCCGTCGTCATTCGCTTCGCTGTCATTTGTTGTCACTAGGTCTTGATGGCAAGTGGCGTCAATGACGCCGACGGCTAACCGGGAATCCGCTTGCGGGCCTGAGCGGAGCGAAGCGAGCGCGAAGAAATGACTATAAATGACCCAATGACCATAAAGCGCAACCGCTTTATGACTTGAGTCGCCAACGGGAACCCTCTGGTGTATCCTCAATGAGTACGTCCCCTCGCTCAAGGCTCTCCCTGATGGCATCAGCTTCTTCCCACTTTTTGTTTTCTCTGAATCTCTGGCGTAAACTCACGAGTTCTTCTATGACCGGGGCGAGGCATTCAGTCTTATTTTTTGGAGAACTCTCCAGTTTCATCCCAAAGAGAACTATCAAATCCCTAAGCACTTCCCTCGCTTGAGAGATAAATTCCTCGTTTTCCAGGTCCTCCTTACCCTTCCATATGGCCCTGTCGAGCTCTAGCAGGGCATTGGTAGTTTTCCTCGAATCATGCTGCTCCAGACCTGCACGAAAGACCTCCTGGATTCCATGAATTCTATCCCAGAAGGATTCTGCTTCCGAGTCGGGGCCCAATTCGGCGGCTTCCGACTGAAAAATTTTTCCTCTTACCTTCTCACCAATGGCCCCACCGCGGAGAACCTCGAGAGAAAACCGATTTCCTTTCTCAAAAACGATCTCTTCTCCTCCACGGCGCAGAGTTACATTGCCGAGCCCCTTGATTTCAGCTTCATCTTTTGCAAGGTCTATAAGACAGGCGGTGTGCTCGTCTAATCCAAAAACTGAAACATCTTCCGGCAGCATGGATTCAAGTTTGCTGAATCGGGTCTCACCCATAAAACAGAAGCGCGTGTCATGAGTCCCGCCTTCGGCATTGTTCCAATGAGGTATGATCACCAGATTGAAGCCAAAGTTCTCAAGAAGGTTTATCCCCTCCACCCAGTGCAGGTCTTGACCCACCTTGTAAATTTCGTACACGGGGAGGGTGTAGCGTCCTACTGTAAGAGCTGCAGCGCTGGCAGCCACAAGACAGCCCCCATCTTCCACCTGCCTGGTTATCATTTCCGGGATAGATGTGCCTCGCCACTGGCGAACAGCGTACGTGGGGCTACCTGGGCCAATGAGAATAAAATTTGCTTGCCGCAACGTGTGAAGAGTTTTTTCTGCCTCAAGTTCTGTAGAACTCTCCTTCGATTTAAAAGAAGCTAAAAGCATGTGTTGCTGAACGTGCTTACGAAAATATTCCATAGCTCTTTCGGAAAGCTGATCCACATTGAGTTGAAATCCTGCTGGCGTGTCGAGAAATATGGCCTTCGGGGGCTGGTCCACCCTTGCCAGCAGTTCTTTGTGAACTTCAACCATAGTGGTCGTCAGTTCGCCCGAACCCATGAGAGCAATAATGCCCTTTTTCGATGCCATAGGGATACCCTTCTTCGGCACAAAAGAACACCCACATCCAGTAAATAATTAGTTAGCTGCCTGGCAAGCCAGGCAGTCTAAATGATTTGCGGCTACAGCACGCTTGATGAGGGTGAAAAAGCAGGTTGCTTTGTAAGCTAAGACACGCTATGCGGATTTGTCAACATTTCCGAAGTACAGGCAGGGGCTCTCTTCTGATAAATTGTACACCGGTGCTGCCCTCTCTCTGCCCATTGAGCCGAGCCAATCCCAAATTGGCACACCCATTGCTAAAGAATATCCGACGATATCTCTAAAGGCCAGAAGGTTTAACTACTGACCCAAGGAATCTGTTTTTACGGGAATGAGAAATGACTTACATTTGCATCAAGTGCAGGAAAACGTGGGGTAATGGAGGTCATTCTAGTGAGTACTCCGGGGGGTTGTGCGAAGATTGCACTGCGGAATACGTTCGAGAAAAGCAAAGGAATCAAGGATTCCACGATTGTTTCAAGCGGGCGGTTAAGGTCTGTTCAAAAGACGAATGTAGTTACTGGCATTTATGCAACAGAGATCTGATCTGATAGTAACGACCCTCGTTACCACAAGCATTAGGAAGGATGCAAAGACAATAGTGCAAAACCTTTGCTTCCATTCACCCTATATTATGTGTTTTTTCCTTGGTGGTGATCTTTGTGGTCTTTCTCCAACTGCTCGATTCTGATCTTTACCTCCGCCAATTCACTGCTATGGTCTTCCAAGTCTTGTTTCAAGGTATCGAGCTCAATTTTCAGCCTCTCCAAATCCAGGTTCTTTGCTTCTGGTCTTGGTGGCCGGAGATCTGAACGCTTCCTTTCAGAAACATCCAGACTATTTATTTCATCCATCTCGATAAAAACGCGACCGTTCTCTTTTATCCGCGTCAGCAGTCCTCTGTTCAAATAGTCAATTACCGTGCCTTTGGAGACTCCAAGGCTCCTCGCCGCCACCTCGATGGTGACTTTTTTCTTATTCACAGAAGGTTGCGGGGCCGAGAGGAAAAAATGACACACACTCTCTAAACCGCGCTTCTGGTTTTTACTGCCCTTCATGAAAGATCCAACCAAAATCACAGGCTAATGAGAGAATTTACCCCGCCGTACGCATCTTCAACTGTGCTCTCATTGGCGGGATCAGCTACCCAGAGGCCATCAACCAGGTACTTGTACTCATAGGATCCAGGCCTGAGAGAAATAGTCTTGTGCCACATCGGTCTCCCTTGGGACTCTATGAAATCAAGAGATTCCGGCACCCACTTATTGAAATCACCAGCGATCTGCACCACCGAGCCTTCGGGAGCTTCCAGCTTGAACAATATTTCCCTCTTCTCCGGCAACTCGAGGCGCCCTTCGGCTGCCAAAAACGACTCCAAGGTAAAACCTCTGGCAACCATTTCAGGCTCTTCGTCGAGAATCTCTCTGGTGAGACTCTCATAATCACGGAATCCAGCGGAGTGTTGGTCGAATTCGCCTATGGCCTTTCCCTCCCTTGCAGCCTCTCTCAATCTGGTGCAGGTGTTGATCATGGTCTGGTAACAGCTTTCGGGAAATCTGGCCTTGAGATCCTCTATGAGACTCCTGCAGAAATTGGTCCTGAGATCGACGTTTGTGGCCAAAATTTTGACACTGAGCGCATGTCGGATCCTTTCTTCGATAATCCGGATGGTATCGAGCAGCTTTCCCAGGCCGTGGAGAGAGAAATAACTGGAGTCGACAGGAATGATCACCTCTTCTGCTGCCACGAGCCCATTGAAGGTTAAAAGACCCACACTCGGTGGACTATCGATAATGAGGTAATCGTACTTATTTTCCACCTCCACCAGGCTCTGGCTAAGCTTGTATTCCCGCTCGCTGGCTCCTGTCATGACCTGCTCAAAGGCACTCAAGACAACGTCGCTCAGAACAACGTCTAGATTCTCTTTCAAGTTCTGGATTGCTTCACTGATCGGTATCTTGCCCAGTAGGACTTCATAGATAGTCTTCTCTGCATGGTCGATCTCTGCCCCAAGTCCAATTCCTGCATGCCCTTGTGGGTCCAGATCAATCAAGAGCACCTTCTTGCCCTCACCTGCCAGAAGATGGGCTAGATTTATAGCGGTGGTCGTTTTGCCACAGCCGCCCTTTTGATTGACGAGAGCAATCTTTCTCATGACCTTCCCTCCTTTCTGTCTTGGGGTAGGGAAAGAGTAAAAACTTCTCTCCCCAGGTGATTCCCCATGAGAGTCATCTACCTCCTTGAACCTATCAATCTTGAACCTATCAATCAGTCCACGTAACAGGGCTCCAACCTTTTGCAGCAGAAATCTCATAGTTGCTCATCTCCTTGCTGAATTAATAGAGGATGTTTCTTGCCGGAGAGAATTACCAGGTTAGTGGATGGGAAGCATTCTCGGTCGTGGATAAATGGAACGGCTCCACCGGATGCAAACAGAAGGATTTCTGTCCACTTACGGTGGAGTTGCAGCCCCGTTCTTTCCCTTGGGTGGGGAAGAGACATGTCAATGCCAAGGCAACTTGGTGGTTTCTGTTTAATAGCCAGCTCATATATCAATGAGCCGGATAGCCTTGTCACAATTGATACATATTGTGATGAATTATCATCAGCCTCCTGTATCCTTAAACCACCTGATGCGACTTAAACCACAATACATAAGACATGTCAAGTAAATAGAGGACAAGTTTGTTTTCCTGGATCGTTTTTTCTGTCGAGAAAAGACGCCCTCTTTCTTTCAGTTAAATTCCGTCCAAGAATCTTCCCATTTTAATAGCCAAAATATTCAAACAATACCTTGGCATTTTTGCGCAAAACCAAAGAAATCAAGAAATCAAAAAAATCGTTTCTCCTTACCTTGCACCAGAAATTCTGTAGATTGTCAGAAAGGTTTCGAACAAGGCTTTCGAATGAAGGGATGTGACCGGATGAGATCTTGGCATACTTATTGCTCGATAATTGATTTGGTCCTCATTTTGAAAGAGGAAACCTTGGATGATCCAATAAGTCAACAGGATGTAGTTTAGGAAAAATGCAGGCAATGAAACTAACTGAAAGACAAAAGCTACTGTTGGAGTCTGCAAGCGATTGGATTCAAAACAATTATCCAGAAGCACACTTAGTAGGTGTAGCGTGGTGGTTTTTTGATTGCGGCTGTATGACTGGAATGGGCTTCTCTCTCGAAGCCGGTGTAGTTACTCCAGCGGTTCGAGTTGATCGAGCCTCGGTAGAGGACGGAGCAGTAGCACCATGCGAAAAATGCTTGCGCGACAACCCTGCTCAGGCAAACAGAGTGTTTACCTTTGGGACGGCCTGGTTTAGACCGATACCGGATTCGAAAACAAGAGATCGGCTCAAAAAAGACCTCTTCAGCCCGCTGTTGGAGAGGGAAACTGTCGAAATGTATCAAGAGGGTGGACTGCAAATAACGCATTAGAGAGGAAGGAGAGGTGTCCGCAAGAGAAAAGGTAGCCTATTCTGCAAAAGAGTTCCCGTCTCTGAAGTTAAATCTTCCCCTAGTGATCGAGATTCTTCCCTTTACACTCCTATTCGTGGGGGCGGAGGCCTCCGCCGGCCATCTCCCCTTTGTGACAGTGCCTTAAGGACCTTAAACTTTCAATATGTTGTTATGGGTACCAAAGGTGTTCTGCACAATCTGATCATTGCCGGGATCATTCTGCCATTGCCCATCAACTAGAAACTTGTACTCGTACCTCCCGGGGGGCAGAGTGACGATCTTGGTCCACCTCCCCTTGTTGTCCTTTTTCATTACGTGTTTTTTTTCATTCCAGCTGTTGAAGTCTCCCACCAGAACAGCCTGCTTGGCTTCGGCGGCCTCCAACTTGAAGGTGATCCGTTTTTTGTCCGTTTTATGTTGCTGCTTTGTTCTGGCCATTGCTCACCCTCCTCGGTTTGCTTTATTTTTACGCCTGAACGTCTAAGCGATGCCATGATAACTACTCAGCCTTTTGATGTAAATAGGAAAAATTACTTGACTGACACATCCTCGTCATCACCTCGCCCATCCCAGGACCCGCCTATCTCAGGAGACAGACTATGAACCCTCTAATAGTTTGTAAAATAGAGGCGTGGGGATGTTCCCGACTATCTCTCTTGGGGCAATCATTTTTCACCATGATCTCGAAAAAAGTTCAGGGGTCTTTTTTGTCCCCTTGGCGAATGGGCAAAAAAATCAATGTGAAAGGGAAACAAATTGAGTCTTTGGGAGACTAACTAGGTGGAGGGATTCTCTTGTTGTTGAATCTTCTCCTTTCCATCTCAGGAGGAAATTTCAATATGCCCGCTAAAAATCAAGACACTGATTATTACACCATCGAAGTGGCTCGCGATTTACCACTTGCAGAACAACTTCACCGGGCCAACGCACAACTATGTTTTGATGTCAGTGTCCGAGAGAAGTTATTCTTGGAAGACATTCAGTTCAGAAATGGTTGCAAGGTATTGCGTTACCGCTTTTGGAGAGATTAGCCTGTCAAGAAAAGGCAGCCCCACGCAGGCTCGAATATTCCAAGAAACACCCGGGTTAGTTCTTGGCTGCCAAGCCTTTGAGCTTCATCATATAGTGTTTGGCGATGAGATTGCGCAGCCGTTTGCGCCCCATGGTTGACAGTCTTGTAAAGCGCACCACCATCCCCTGCGGGCTAACCTGGCCATTATTGTCTGCTTCATAGAATTCCAGCCGCACCACCTCGGCCTCCACCATCAAAGTCTCACTTTCCGAAATATCTATACTTAGGGTAGCGGCCTCATGGAGTCGTGGGGGATGGTGGCAGCGAATGAGAGCTCCCCGGTTATTGATTAGGTGCGTCTCTCCCTGCACGTGCCCTTCTGCGGTCAACAAAGTAACAGGATATCGCACTTTGATCGCAGGATAATTGTATGATTTTTCATTCATTTCTCTATGCAAAACGATACTTCTATGAAATGTCGAAACGATTGCCCTTCAAAAGCAAAAATCCCTGCTGGCCCTAATGGCGCGACAAACGGCCTTTGTCCTCCTTAGAGCCAACTCCTATACATTGTGACTAACTCAGATAAATGCAACTTGCGTACCCCCGTCCCCCGTCTCTCCAAGTGGATGGTCCCAGAGAAGCAGACCGGGGTGCCCTGGCGTGGAACCGCCCTTCGAGCCGGGTTTTTTATGATAGAATAAGTTATCATGGTCGATAGGAAACTACGCTCTGTGTCGGATCATCCCCTGGCCATAGCCCTTTTGGCCGCCCTCCTCTTCGGCGCTGCAACTCCGGCAAGTAAAGCACTTTTGCAGGCGTTGCCAACGTTTCAGCTCGCCGGACTACTTTATCTGGGAGCAGCCGTGGGGGTTGTCCCCCTGTTAATTAAACAGAAACGGTTTTCCTTTCCGTGGAATCTCGGTCACAAAACCGCTTACCGTCTCCTCGGGGCTATTGGTCTGGGTGGTGTGGCCGGCCCTCTGCTACTGCTTTTTGGTTTGAGTTTGGCCTCCGCTGCTTCAGTTTCTCTGTGGCTCAATTTAGAGCTCATAGCCACTGTCATTCTTGGATTTCTTATTTTTCGAGATGAACTCCATCTTGCTGGCTGGAGCGCCACCGCAGGAGTCCTGGCAGCAGCAATTCTCCTCTCTTTCTCTGAGGGACATGCCGGCATAAAGGCCGGATTGCTGGTTGGCGCAGCTTGTCTTTGTTGGGGTTTGGACAACCATTTCACCGCCTTGATCACCTCTATTACCCCAGCCCAGACCACCTTTTGGAAAGGGGTGCTGGCGGGCATTGTCAATCTTAGTATTGGAATACATCTGGATTCATACACTGCCACAGGGTATGTAACTTTAGCGGCTATTTTGGTTGGCGTTTTCTCCTACGGTTTTAGCTTGGTGCTCTATATAGCTTCGGCCCAGAAACTTGGCGCCAGCCGCAGCCAAATCATTTTCTCGAGTTCCCCGTTTTTTGGGGTGGTCCTTGCTGCAATCTTTCTCGGAGAAGCCATTTCTCCCGGGCAGATTATTGCAGCGTTGATTATGGCTTTCTCATTGGCCCTGTTGTTTTTCGAAAAACACTCCCACCTACATCATCACCAAGGGATTGCGCATAAACACTGGCATCGTCACGACGACGGGCACCACAATCACTCTTTTCCTGCAATGGAAGGAACCATCTCCCACAGCCACTGGCATGAACACGAGGCGACCACACACGCACACCAACACTGGCCTGACCCCCAACATAGGCATGAACACGAAGACGATTGAAGATTGTAGATTTAAGATTGAAGATTTTTAATTTCGAATTTCGAAATGCGAATTTCGAAATTGTAACTCCAGCGCCATGCCTTCTCAAATCTGAAATTGTAAATCTCAAATCTAAAATCGGAATTGTCCTTGACTCCGGCGGTGAAGATGGTAATAATTTTTACAAAGGTTGGGTCGAAGCCCACGTTTGGAACAAGAAATTTCTCTAACCACTAGGTCACGAAGGCTTATCAATGCCCCGAAGGGTTCGGTAGATGAAGCCTGTGTGACCTTTTTTGTTGGTTTCGAATAAGTAAGAAGGGCAGCCATGCATATATCTGAAGGAGTTCTCTCTCCACCCGTTCTTGTAGCAGGGGCAGCCCTGACGGCAGCCGGAGTCGCCATGGGCTTGAGGAAGATGGACAACGAAAAGATCCCCCGGGTGGCGGTCTTGACTGCAGCCTTTTTTGTGGCCTCCCTCATACGAGTCCCCCTCGGACCCTCTTCTGTACATCTCATTCTGAACGGCCTTCTGGGACTTGTACTCGGCTGGGCTGCCTTTCCTGCCATCTTAGTGGGGCTCGCTCTTCAAGCTATTCTTTTCCAGTTTGGAGGCCTGACAACCCTGGGAGCCAATACCTTCATCATGGCCGCGCCCGCCGTCCTCTGCTATTACCTTTTCGGTCGTTCCGTAACCTCTAAACACCCTGGTGTGGCCACAACCCTGGCCTTTGTCTGTGGATTTTCAGCCGTTCTCTTCAGTGCCCTGCTCTTGGCCGCCTGTCTGGTATTCACCGGTGAATCCTTCCTGCACGCAGCAAGAATTCTTGTATTGGCCCATCTCCCTGTGATGTTTCTCGAAGGATTAGTGGTGGCTTTCTGCCTGGCTTTTCTCATGAAAGTCAAACCCGAACTCCTGGGAGTAACCCATGCTGCCGGTTAGTTACCCTCGTCTTACCTGGACTGCCACCCTCGTCATCTCGGCTTTGGGAATAATTGCTTTTTTGACTCTGTCTACTCGAGTCTATGCTCATAAAGTAAACGTTTTCGCCTGGGTAGAAGGGGATATGGTTTTCGTGGAAGGTTATTACCCCGGTGGGAAAAAAGCGCAAAACTCTCTGGTGGAGGTGTACAATAGTCGGGGAGAAAAGCTCCTTGAAGGGAAAACAAATAAAAAGGGTGAGTTTTCTTTCAAGATCCCCGCCAAAGATGATCTCAGAATTGTCCTGACTGCCTCCATGGGCCACAAGAATGATTTCACCATAGCAGCAGGCGACCTCGGAGGGTTGGAGCCTTCCTCGAAGGAGTCAATCACTACAACAACTAAGGCGGATGCACCGCCTTCTGCAACCACGGTAGACATGAGCCGACTGCAGGTAATGATCGATGAAGCTCTGGATCGAAAACTCGATCCGGTGATCAAGCTTATCCGCAATACCCGAAAAGACGGACCTGGTGTTACCGAAATAGTCGGCGGCATAGGATATATCATGGGCCTCTTTGGGCTGGTTATGTATTTCAAAAGCAAACAAGAGAGAAAGTAGTCAGTAAATAGTTGGCAAAGGGCATAGAGCAGAGGGCATAGGGAAAAAATTTTTACATATACCCTATGCTCCATGCCCCATGCTCCATGCTAGCTGCAAGCTAACCCCTGAGTGCTGACAGCCAAGAAAAATGCACATCGACAACTTTGCCAGCGGAGACTCCCTTCTCCACCGCCTCGACCCCCGGGTTAAGATAATCGCCGCCATGTTTTTCTCCGTGATTGTCGCAGTAGCTGACAGGCCCCTTTGCCTGGCTGCAGCTATTTGTTTTTCTCTGGCACTGCTGCTTATCGCCCGTCTTTCCATAAGAGAGGTTTTGTTGAGACTTCTAGCGGTCAACGCTTTTATTTTTTTCCTGTGGCTTTTTTTGCCCTTTACCTACGGCGGGGAAAAACTATTTAGTTTAGGTCCTTTGACGGCTACCCGGGAAGGGATCATTTACGTTTTCCAAATCACGGTAAAATCGAACGCCATTGTTGTGGCCCTGATCGCCCTCCTTGGCACTACCCCGATTATCACCCTGGGGCATGCCTTGGGACACTTGCGTGTCCCGAGCAAGCTGATTCATCTTCTGTTCTTCACTGTCCGCTACCTTCAGGTCCTCCATCTCGAATATGATAGGCTGCGCGCCGCTATGAGAATTAGAGCTTTCAGACCGGGCACCAATCTGCATACCTACAGAAGTTTGGCATACCTCATCGGCATGCTGTTAGTTAAGAGTTTCGACCGAGCGGAACGCATCCGCAAGGCCATGCTCTGTCGAGGATTTCATGGAGAATTTTATCTTCTCAGCCATTTCGAACTTGAGAGAATTGACCTCGTCATGTTCTTGATCATGATGGTCGTCGTAGGTGGTATGGCATCATTACAATGGATAATCCTGAAGTAATCATAGACCTGAAGTCAGTCTCTTTCGGCTATGACGGCAACCAGTCCCAGCGGCCGGTACTCCATGCGCTGAATTTTAGGGTGAGGCGGGGTGACCGGGTGGGTTTAATTGGGCCGAACGGAAGTGGCAAGACCACCCTCTTTCACCTACTCATGGGTCTGCTGCAACCCACTCAAGGTGAAATAGTAGTCTTCGGTAAGAAACGCCAACATGAAAAGGATTTCAGAGAGGTGAGGGAAAAGATTGGCTTGCTTTTCCAGGACTCTGACGATCAGCTTTTCTGTCCAACAGTAGCGGAAGACGTGGCTTTTGGTCCACTCAATCTCGGCAAGAGCCAGGAGGAGGCCCTGGAAATTACCCGTCAGCTGCTCAGGAGTTTGGCTCTCGAGGAATTCGAGAACCGTCTGACCTATAAGTTGTCAGGGGGAGAAAAGAGATTGATCTCCCTGGCGACAGTCTTGGCTATGAAACCCGAGGTTCTCGTTCTGGACGAGCCCACCACTGGACTGGACGAAGACACGGTGGAACGGCTCATCCAAATACTCACAAGTTCCAATTTAACCTACGTGATTGCCTCCCACAACAGAGATTTCCTCTCCAAAACCACCGATATTTTCTACCACCTCGGAGGGGGCAAGGTGGAACGTCGACCGAACATTTCAGCAATCCGACAAGTATGTTAGGGGGCGGTTAATTCTTCTCTGGGCGCTGCATTCTGTTGCAGCCACGCCAAGAACAATTGATAGCCCACCACAAAAACGATTGCACCGATGAAGAGGCCGATGATCCCCGAGTTAATGAATCCGCCGATCGCTCCAATGAAGACAATGACCATGGGCACCTGAACACCACGACCCAACAATATGGGCTTCAGAAAGTTGTCACACAGACCGACAAAGATACACCAAATCATGAACAACACTGAAGCAACCGTACTGGCAGTGGAGAAGACATAGAAAACAATTGGTGCCAGGACCAAGAGCACGGGAAGCTGGGCCACGGCAATAATCAGCACCAGCAAGGCCCAGAGCCCTGCCCCCGGTACGCCGGCCACCAGAAGACCGAGTCCAGCAAGAACCGACTGGATGACGGCTACCCCAATAATACCTTTGACAACGCTTCGCAGCGTTGACCCGGCAAGATCAACGAGCTCTACTCCCTGCTCACCCGCAAGGCGCGTACCTATGGATTTTGCCGCTTTATAACCGGCGTCTGCTTTTGTCAGAAAGATACCTGCAATGAAGATAGAAACAATGAACTTCAGGATTCCAACCCCGGTCCTGGCGCCATTCGATAAAAGCCACTGGCTGAATGCTCTAAGTTGAGGAGTGAACTTGCTCAAGGCGGCTGCCAGATTGATTGACGCAAGCCTCCAGGCTTGATACAGCGATTTACCGACAACCGGCCAGCTCTTGAGGCTTTGGGGGGCTGGCGGAACCGCCAATGTTCCCTCCTTTATTTTAAAAGACAGCTCCTTGGCGCCGTCAATCAGGGTTCCAGAAAGCATGACACCCACGGTGACGACCAGGACCAGAGCAAAGAGGGTAAGCAATGCCGACGCCAGTTTGCTTCGACCGCCAAGGGTAGATGCTATCTTCTGGTGGACGGGACTGAGGGCCACGGCAATTATGATGCCCCAGAGGATAATCTGAATAAAGGGACGGCCGATCCTGAAACACCACACGGTCAATAAAACGATGACAGCAATGCGAATGAAGGCTTCAAGGGCGTTGGCAACAAAGGTCGCCTGGTTGGATGCTTGATTGTCATTGGTCATGATCCGGTCCTCCCATTTTCATCTGGAATTATCAGGCCTCTTACCAGGTGGCTAGACTCGTCACTCCTGTCCACTGAGTCAAATACAGGCTTTTCCATTTTCTTTTTTCTCCATGGTTCTTGATTTTTTATCCGCGCCTATGGAATGAAACATGATAAACTCTCCATTGGCCAAAAGCCACTGTCGTTTTTCAGCTGCCGATTCTTTGTGAAGTGTGCTGCCTATCCGGGTATTGACCCTGTAAGATCCTCTTTTTATGCTTGCGTAAGTTGATTGCTTTCTCGCAGAACAATCAGGGGATGAAGCCAATGAGCGCGAGGCAAACCCTCCTTCTCAGCCTGATGGTACTCTTGTCCACCGGTTTCACCATCCTCTCCGTCCAGCCTCCTACCATAGAGCCGAATCGAGAACAACTCTTGAGCGGAGAACCTTTCATCTACAGAATAGAACCGGAAGCAAGGGGCGGCGAGGCTTACAAGCTAGTCTACATGGTGCCGGTCCCAATTGAGGTCTTCTGGAGGTTCAAAACAGATTTTCGTGGTTCTTTCGTGGAGACTAATAAATACGTAAAAGAGCAGAGTGTAATCCGAGAAGAAGCCAATGTGGTCATTGTAGAAAACAGATTGTCAAGCAGACCGGAATCACTCTTTAGATGGAGGAACATACTCTATCCCAATAAGTATCGTTTGGATTACGTCCTGGAAAATCCGGAACAATGCGGGCAGAGATTTCACTACGGCCACTTCCAACTCGAACCCCTCGGTAGCAACACCAAAGTGACTCACGAGGCCTACTTTGATTTCTTTGGCTCCTCCCTTTGGGCGCTATACCCTTGGGAGGGAGGGATGCAGGCATTCTTGGACTATAATGCCAGGTGGGAACAGAAAACTGTTCAGCAACTAAAGGAGAACTACTTAGGCAAATCCGCACACTGAAACAATATGGGCTATAGATAAAAGAGTGGTTTTTTATTAAACCGAAGGAGGGCACAAGATGGGAAAGCCGAAAATGCCACATCCATACCACGAACAACATCTATGCTACCTACACAACCTGGATTTTTTGAAGTCTAATCTTGCTGAGTGGAAAAAGCTGGTAAAGGAGCCCCAGTTCGTGTGCAGAAAGTGCGGCCGGGCTGCCGCTAATGAGAAAAATCTGTGCAAACCCTCTAAGCTTTGAGGAGTAGTTAGAAGAGCAACAATTAGGTTCGGGGCAACCCCCTAGATGGCGTTCATTGGTCATTGAGGATTGGTTTGATTTTTTTCTTGCTTGACATCCTCGATGTAGCTCTGTTATTCTTACGAGAATTCAAAAGTATTCCAATTATTCTAATGGGTTATATTCATCATTCATGGCATGCCGCAAAAAGGCGTTCAGTTAATTCCAGTTAATTCTTGGTTGAATACAAGACTCCTATTTTTGAGCTATTGCTTTTGATGGTTACATCGGATAGTTTTAAAAATCTCGTTATCTCCGTACCCATGACTATCATTCCTAAATAACTAGCCTCTCCGAGGAGCCAATTGTAGGGTGGACCGAAGAACCTTCCTGAAGATAGCCGGTGTGGGTGGTCTATCATTTGCCGCTGGTTGCACCTCTCAACCTGCGAAGACCCTTTACTCTCTCGTACATGCCCCCGATGACATGGTGCCCGGCATGGCCACCTGGTACGGTTCTACGTGCAGGGAATGTCCGGCTGGCTGCGGTGTTCTGGCTAAGAACAGAGAGGGCAGGATAGTCAAGGTCGAGGGCAATCCCCTCCATCCCATCAACCAGGGCAGCCTCTGCATCCGAGGCCAGGCCGCTCTTCAGGGAATCTACAACCCGGACAGAATCAAGACTCCCCTATTGAAGGAAGGGGGCAGCTTTCGCTCCGTCACTTACGCCGAAGCCGAAGCTCTTTTGCACGCCAAGACTCAAGAAGCGGCTAAGAAAGGAAAGGACAGAGTCCGCATCGTCACTGAGATTGTGGGTGAAAGTCTCCTCAAGCTAATGAGCGAGTCTTTACATAATTGGGGCTCCGGCGAGCCGTTAGTCTTTGAGCCTTACGGATATGAAGCTTTGAAGGAAGCTAACATGCAGGTCTTCGGGCTTGAAGGCTTGCCCTCATATCTTCTGAATAACGCAGATTTCCTCCTGTCCTTCGGCGCTGATTTTGTGGAAACGTGGCTGTCTCCTGTGGAGTATGCCCGAAAATTTAAAGACATGCATGCCTTCAATGGGAGCAGTAAATCTCTATTTTTCCAGGTAAGCCCCTATGAGTCCATCACCGGCGCCAATGCAGATGTGTGGTTCTCTTGTGCCCCCGACAGCGAATCCGCCGTAGCCCTCGGACTCCTGCGGGAGAGTGTGCGCCAAGGCAAAGTCAAGTCACTGCCTGAGAATATTCGAGCTGTCATTGAAGAAATCTCGGCGCCTTACTCCAGTGACAAGGTCTCCGAGCTCTCCGGTCTCCCTCCGGAACTCCTACAAAAGATTTACGTCCACCTGCACACGGCGCGGAGACCTCTCATTCTTGGCACCCCCACAGGAGCACTAGGAACCTCTACCCTCCAGACCAACATTGCTGCCAATCTGCTCAATTTGGTTTTCGATCCTGCTCTCAGCCTCATCGACTTCGGCAACCGCCAAAGAGTCGAACTGGCGGCCAGGAGGTCTGAGGTTCTAAAATTTTTCAGCGAGGTCGGTAGTGGCGAGGTGGATCTCCTGGTGTTGAACAACGTCAATCCCGTTTATGCTTTACCCCCCAAAAGTGGTGTCAGAGAGGCACTCAATCGAGACGATCTGTTTGTCGTTAGTTTTAGCAATTTCATGGATGAAACCTCTGAGTTGGCCGACCTCATTCTGCCGGTCCGCCTCCCCTTGGAGACCTGGGACGAGTACGGAGGCAAGGTTGGAATGGTTTCGACTCTGCAGCCAACTATGGGCAGCATGTCCGCGTGGCCCAATTTAGGCGACCTGTTGCTTCGTGTTGGTCTCGGCCGGCAGCGGCCGTACAAAAACTATCAAGCCTATCTCTACGCCCAGTTCAGTCTCAACGGGACTATCCAGGATGAGAGAGATTGGCTTCAAGCGCTAGAGAACGGTGGGATATTTGGCCCCAAAAGCCGAATGGGGAGACCCGGACTGAGCCTTTCGAGCACATTCGGCTCAGCTTTTTCTGCTCCACCCAGGCATAAAAAAGCCGAATTGGTTCTCCTCGCAATTCCATCCATCCGTTTCTTTGACGGCAGAGGCGCCAACAAGCCGTGGCTGTGTGAGGTACCGGACACAGTAACTCAGGTCGCCTGGCAGACTCCCATCTTGTTGCACCATGAAACGTTGGCCAAGCATGGTTTGAAGCAGGGCGATATTGTCCAAGTAGAATCGCGCTGGGGCCAGCTCGAGGCTCCTGTCTACGAATCCCCTGGGGTCCATTCTTCTGTCGCTGGCATGGGTATCGGGCAGGGTCACACCGCTTATGGCCGTTATGCAGAAGGCCAGGGATTGAATCCCGTGATGCTTTTGCCTCCCGAATTGGAACCCAGGTCCGGTGCTCCCTTTTTCACAGCCGGACCTATTGCTCTCAAAAACACCGGTCGCTCCATACAGTTAGCCCACAATGACGGAAGTCGAATACAACACGATAGAAAAATTGCCCTTTCCGTGAATGTAAGCAACCTGGCTTATAGCAAACCCCATGAAGGACACGGGCTGTCCATGTGGGAATACCCGCTGGTGCTCCCGTTGCCTGGGGCCTACGACGAAAAAACCAGGGATATCTACCCTCCGCACCAACACGTGGACTACCGATGGGCCATGGTTGTGGATCTGGACAAATGTGTCGGCTGTGCTGCCTGCGCTGCCGCCTGTTACGCGGAAAACAATCTGGGCGTGGTAGGGGAACAAAGAGTTGTTGAAGGGAGGGAAATGGCCTGGCTGCAGATCCAGCGTTATGAAGCAGAGCAGCGTAGAGAAAAAATTACTTTCCTCCCCATGCTCTGCCAGCATTGCGACGATGCTCCCTGCGAGTCGGTTTGTCCGGTCTTCGCTCCGCACCACTCCAAGGAAGGCATAAACAACCAGATCTATAACCGCTGTATTGGTACGCGCTTCTGTTCGCAGGACTGTCCTTACAAGGTTCGGCGGTTTAACTGGTTCAAGTGGCAATGGCCCCCGCCGTTGAATCTGCAGCTGAATCCGGAGGTGACTGCTCGCACCAAAGGCGTTATGGAAAAATGTTCATTCTGCATTCAAAGAATTAAAGATGCTCACAACCGCGCCAAAAATGAGAACCGCAAGATCCGGGACGGAGAAGTCAAACCGGCCTGCTTGCAAACCTGCCCCACCGGGGTTTTCACCTTTGGCAGTCTCATGGACGAGGACAGCGAAGTAAGTAAGAAAGTCAGGGACAAGAGAGCTTACCAGGTTATGGGATATTTGAACACCAAACCTGCGGTTATCTACTTGAAGAAAGTGGTACAGGACATATGAATGAGGCGGCTCAACTCACCTACACCGAGATCGACCAAACCGTATTAGACACCCTGCGTCCTCCCACGGGCGCCTATTGGTTGGTGGTCATGGTGCTCATCCTCGGGGTTCTCCAGGGAGCTGCCTGCTGGGTCTATCAGATCTTTGTCGGTATAGGCGCGGGAGGGCAGAATATCCCCGTAGCCTGGGGTACCTACCTGATTAATTTCGTCTTCTGGGTAGGTATAGCCCACTCGGGGACACTGATCTCGGCCATTCTCTACCTCTTTCGGGCCGGTTGGCGCAATCCCATTGCCAGGGCAGCGGAGACCATGACCATCTTCGCCGTCACCATCGCAGGGCTCTTTCCCTTCATTCATCTGGGACGCGTCTGGGTTGTCTACTACATGCTCCCCTATCCCAATCAGCGTTACCTCTGGCCAAATTTCCAGTCTCCCTTGGTCTTCGACATGGTGGCCATCGGCACCTATCTTACCGTGTCAACCCTGTTCTGGTACACTGGAATGCTTCCCGATTTGGCTCTGGTGAGAGACCGGGCCACGGGATTTCGCAAGAAAGTCTTTACCGTCATCTCCATGGGTTGGACCGGCAAGCACGAACAGTGGCGGCACTACACCCGAGGGTATCTCTTTTTCGCCGCCCTGGCCACCCCACTGGTGGTCTCGGTGCACAGCGTGGTCTCCTGGGATTTTGCCCTAGGTATTGTCCCAGGCTGGCACAGTACCATCTTCGCGCCCTACTTTGTAGCGGGGGCCATCCATTCCGGACTCGCCATGGTATTGACCCTGATAATCCCTCTGAGAAAAATCTTCCACTACGAGAAAATCGTCACCATGAGGATTCTGGAAGCCGTGGCCAAGACCATAATCTTTACCGGTCTCATTGTAGGCTATGCCTATGCGGTCGAGTATTTCTTGGCATGGTACAGCCACAACCCTGTCGAATTGGAGTCCTTCCGCTGGCGAGCCCTTGGACACTATAGTATAGAATTCTGGATCATGGTGGTGTGCAACAGCCTGGTTCCCCTCCTGTTTTTCTTCAAGAGGATTCGTACCAGCATAGCCTGGCTTTTCACCATCTCTATCCTTATTAACATCGGCATGTGGTACGAGCGTTTCGTAATCATCATCGGCGGTGTGGCCCATGATTACATTCCCCACGCCTGGGGGCTTTACTGGCCCTCCGGTATTGAATGGGGAATCTTGATCGGCAGCTTCTCGTTGTTTTTCCTTTTCTTCGTGCTCTTCGTGAAACACCTGCCCTCCATCTCTATGACGGAAATGAAGGAAACACTTGACCACGGAGGTAACGATGCCCACTGACAGTCAGGTGCTTGCCATCTTTGCAGATGAAGATCAGACCGTCGCCGCCATTGAGGCTGTCAAGCAATCACCGTGGAAGCTCGACCGGGTTCACAGCCCCATTCCCAGCCACAGGATTCTTGCCGCCTTAGAGGTCAAGAAGAGCCCCGTTGGCTGGGTTACTCTCATCGGGGGCATTATCGGATTCTTCAGCGGATTCGGACTGGCCATTTACACCGCCAGCGTGTGGAAACTGATTGTTTGGGGCAAACCCGTGATTGCCTACATTCCTTTTGTCATCGTCGGCTTCGAATTTACCATTTTGTTTTCTGTCTTTGGCAATGTCTTGGGTCTACTCATCTTTGGCGGCCTGCCCGACTACAAGGGGCTCAAGAACTATGATCCCCGCTGTTCAGGAGAACACTTCGGCGTTGTTGCCATATGTGACCAAGAAGAACAGAACAAGGTTATCGAATTTTTCCAGAACCAGGGAGGAGAAGCCAGGGTTTTCGAAGAGCTGGCAGCTGACAGCTAGCAGATCTCAGAGGTCAGATATCAGAGGTCTGAAGTCAGGTATAAAGCTATTCTCTGATCTCCGACTTCTGACCTCTAGGATAGACGATTTCAACGACGTGAACGGTTTAAACGGCCTGAACGGTTTCTAGACACTTTAGGCAGTTGGGCTTATGACCAGATCAAACCCGGCGAGAAAAGTAACAAAACCCCTGTTAGTGGTTTTTGCCCTTCTGGTGCTTGTGGGGGTTATCTCCTTTTTTGTCCAGCTCGCTGGCAAACATCCAGAGAAGGCCTGGCATGCTTATCACCTCAACTTCCTTCTCTGGTCCGCCGTTGCCCAGGGAGGTCTGTTGTTTTCCATTGTCATGCATCTCGTCGGAGCCAGGTGGAGCCAGCCTATGCAGAGACTGGCCGAATCCTTCGCAGCTTTTTTCCCCGTTTCATTTGTCCTCTTCATTCTATTGTTCTTGGGCAGGGAGTATCTTTTCCCTTGGTTGCACCTGGAACACGGTAAGGATCTCTGGCTCAACCTACCTTTCCTCTTTTCCAGGGACCTTGTAGGTCTTTTGCTCCTTTACGGACTGGGGTTGGCCTATCTTTACTACGCCCTGCGGATCGAGCTGGAGCCGGGGGAGACTAAAGGAAAACTCAGGGGTTTTCTCCTACGAGGCAAGACGGGAAGCGAGGAGGAAACTCTCGGCTACAAGAAGAAGATGACAGTGTTGAGCGTGCTCTACATTCTGGCCTACGCTTTTGTACTCACTCTTATAAGTTTCGACCTGGTCATGAGCATGGAGCCCCACTGGTTTTCAACCTTATTTGGCGCCTATGCTTTTGCCAAGGCCTTTTATCTTGGGCTGGCAGCCCTGATGATTCTCTCAGCTCTTTTCTACCTCGGCACGGGTGAAGAGGGGAGCCTGACCTCTTCCCATTTTCACGACCTTGGCAAGCTCCTCTTCGCCTTCTGTCTGGTCTGGGCAGACTTTTTCTACGTGCAATTACTGGTGATTTGGTACGGTAACATTTCGGAGGAGACAATCTACGTTATTCAACGAGTTATGCTCCTCCCTTGGAGACCCCTGGCGTGGGCCGTAATGATTGTTGGTTTCGTCATCCCTTTTTTCATCTTGTTAAACCGCAAGATCAAATCAAAGCCAGCTCCAATGATCATTCTTTGCACCGTGGTTATCATTGTTCTGTGGTTCGAGCATTTACTCCTTCTCGGCCCCGCTTGGAATCATCATCTTACCACCCTGCCTGTGGGACCAACAGATCTTTTGATAACCCTGGGCTTTCTTGGCCTTATGGCCTTTTCAGTGGCTTCGTTCCTGCGATTGTTCCCTGAGTTCACCCCAGAGCGGACAAGGTAATGCAAGATCGATTTAATTCAGAGAACGCTTTCTCAACTACCTTGAAACGGAACAGGTGGCCCTTGCTCCTGGCTTTCCTTTCTCTACTTGGCACCGTGCTCTTCCTCTACTTTTTTTACGATTATGCTACCGACATCGGCCCCCAACAGCCCATACCATTCAGCCACCGGGTCCACGCCGGTGTGAAGAATATCCAATGCCAGTTCTGCCATCCCTATGTGGATCGCTCCAAATTTCCCGGAATTCCGCCGGTGGAGAAATGCTTGTATTGCCACAACTACATCATAAAAAAGTTTCCTTGGATTCAGAAGGAGCACGAATATTACAACACCAACACTCCAACGCCGTGGGTCAAGGTCAACTATGTTCCAGAGTTTGTCTTTTTCAACCATGAACGACACATTAAGAAGAAACTGGCCTGCGAGGAATGCCACGGCCAGGTGAAGACCATGGACAGGCTCAAAGAAAACCGTTTCTTTATGGGATTCTGCGTTGACTGTCATAGGAAAAAGAAGGCCAACCTCGGGTGCTGGCTGGCCTGTCACAATTAACCGACCGGGGCGATACGGAAAAGAGTGATCTGAATGGACTCATCAACCACAAGTGCTGCGCTTACCAACAGGACCGCTAGGGCATTCTGCCTCACTTCGGCGGGCTGGATGGTAATGGCCACCCTTATGGGACTCACCGGAGCCACAGAGCTCATTGCCCCCGATCTGTACCACAACATCAGCTGGCTGGTTTTCGGCAGGGTACGACCGATCCACGTTAATCTGGTGCTCTTCGGCTTTGTGACCCCGGGACTTCTGGCCTCAGCATTCTATTTTCTCCCTCGCCTGCTGCAGACTGAAATCTACAGCGAACGACTGGGGCTAATAACTGCAGGTCTGTGGAATATCACCCTGGTTGCTGCGGTGATCAGCCTGGCCACCGGTTACAGCCAGGGGAGGGAGTATGCCGAGCTGATTTGGCCCATAGATGTCCTGGTAGTCGTCTGCTTCGGCCTCGTCTGCTTCAATCTGTTCATGACTGTCAAGCGACGCCAGGAACCTCTTCTCTATGTCTCCGTCTGGTACGTCTGTGCCGCAGTCATCCTCACCTCTGTCACCTACTGTATCGGCAATGTCATCTGGCAACCAAACAGCGGCGCCTTGGTTGGCATCCCGGACGCCATCATCCTTTGGTTTTATGGCCACAACATCTTCGGACTTCTCCTGACTCCCCTTTCTATTGCGGTAGCTTACTACGTCATTCCTACTGCCATCCGCAGCCCCCTGTACAGTCACACCCTGTCTCTGATCGGGTTTTGGTCGCTTATCGTTGTATATACCCACATAGGCACCCACCATCTCCTGCAGGTGCCGGTTCCAACCTGGCTGAAGGTGATAGCCATTGTCGACAGCATCGCCATGGTTATTCCTGTAATGGTCTTCCTCATCAACATCTGGTACACGGCCAAAGGCAAGCTCGGGGAAATACACGCCGACATCGGTGCAAAATTTGTCTTCGCCGGCACCATCATGTACTTCTTTGTCAGTATCCAGGGCTCAATTATGGCTTTGCCCCAGGTCCAGCGGGTGACCCACTTCAACAACTGGGTGGTGGGACATGCCCACATCGGTGTCCTGGGATTCGCTGCCATGATTGCCTTGGGAGGACTCTACTTCATCATTCCGAGAATCACCGGCAGGCCCCTCTATAGCAGGTTGCTCGCCGATCTTCAGTACTGGCTTATCCTTATCGGCGTTGTTGGCTTCACTGTGGTTCTCACCACCGTCGGTTTGATTCAGGGCAATGCTTGGCTCAACGGTGAGACTGTCTACCGGGTCTTGCCGGAGATTCATCTGTACTATGTACTCAGGGCCTCCCTCGGCGTTTTGATCTTTAGTAGCGCCATCATCGGCTTGTACAATATTATCAGAAGCTTACTCCCCCATCCCGGAGCGAGAGCATGACCTTAAGAATGACGCCAAAGGCCGTAATAATCGGCTCTCTTGCTATCCTAGCTTTAATTACCTTTGTTATGGTCTACTGGCCTTATGCCACCAGGGATGATACTCCCTCCAACATCTTTCGTTTCAGGTCCCCTGAAGAGGCGGCGGGCAGAGATATCTATATTGCCAATGGCTGCGTTTACTGCCATAGCCAGTCCATTCGCACCATTGATTGGGGTCACGGCGCAGAACGCATCGCCCAGGCAGGGGACTATGTTGCAGACCGACCCATCCTTTTAGGATCAGAGAGAACCGGAGTTGACCTTTCCCAGGAGGGGGGAGAGCACCCCGATGACTGGCACATTGCCCATTTCATCAACCCACGTTATACGCGGCCTAACTCCATCATGCCGCTTTTTGCCTTTCTGGGAGAAAAAAAGCTTCATACCCTCACCCGGTATGTCCAGGGGTTGGGCCTCAAACAGGCGGATCACCGCATGCAGCGGCAGATCTATTGGAAGCAAGAAGCCATCAAAGCCTACGAGTCCGGCCCGGTGGCCAATGTAAAGTGGCTCGCCGACCACGTGCCCGCAGGCTGGCGCCACCTACCCAACCCGTATCCAACCACGGACGCGGGCTTGGCCAGAGGGCACATGATTTATCAGCAGTTTTGCCTCGGCTGCCACGGGCCCATAGGAGACGGCATGGGCCCTGCTCAGCCACACCTCTATCCCCCACCGCTCAACTTTACCATTCTCCATGGGAGGGAGATTTCCGGCGGCATTCTTTACTACCAGATAATGAACGGCATCACCGGCACCGCCATGCCCTACTTTAAGCGAGAACTGGAATCTGAAAAGATTTGGGACGTGGGGAACTATGTGGCGGTGTACTTCATAAACCAGAGTGATGCCAATCAGGAACCCAGGGGCATAGACTCCTCCTGGGAACCCTAGTCAGCTGGCAGCAAGGCGAGACGGGGTAGAGTTCAGAGGACAGAGGACAGCAGGCAGATGAAAGACGACAGACGACAGAGGGCAGACGGCGGCAAGCAGAATGTAGATGTCAGAGATCAGAGGTCTGAGGTCAGGTATGAAGCTGATCTCTGATCTCCGACTTCTGACCTCTGCAATAGACGATTTGAACGACTTGAACGACTTGAACGGTTTCTTAACATTTTAGGCATTTGCTATGTACTACCCATACTTTTTGACCTACATGCTCGCGGGTTTTATAATCAGCATAGTGGTCTTTTTCTGGGCCCTCCACAACCGCCAGTTCAAGGACCAGCAGAGGGCCCGTTTTCTCCCCTTGCAGGGGGGAGATCAGTTAGAGCCGCGCAAGGTTTCCAAGATGAACCGGATTGAGGGCTATGCGCTGCTGGGGTTGGCCTGTCTCGGCCTGCTGACCACTGCTGCAGTCTTGATCTTCGCTCTGGTCAGAGGGGGGTAGCTTAGAATTTGGATTAAAGGGTGTGAATCCTTCACCTCCAAGGCAATAAGGGAAAATAGGCATGAGATTCTTTGAACTCCTTAACTTCCAAGATGTGGTTCTCTACTTGTTCCCGGCTTTTGTCTTTCTCTTTATCTTTGGAGCAGCCCTGGCCTATACTCATCTCAACAATAGGGATTCTGAGGGGAGAGCAAAGAAAATCTACGGTCAGTACGTGGAGGGTTTCGAAACCAGAAACGCCCCCTTTCCCTTGAGTCTTATCCTCATTATCATTGGAACGGGTGTCTGGGCTTTTTTCTATATTCTCATAATCGGCTTACTGGGAGTGAAAATATAAAATGGAGCGCATATTTTATAAATCTTCAGCACTTTTCACCTGGGTGGTCATTATTGGCCTGTTACTTTTCATCCTCATAAAGGGGGCATTTTCGTTTTTGCTCATCGGGGATCGAGGTCAGCCAACCTGGGATTATCGTCCGGTTAAGGACGTGCCGGCGGAATCACCCTACGCCATCTACCACCTAGCTCCTCATCCGCAACACGTCAGAGGGCAAAAGGGGGAATAGGTGAAGAAAATTCTCATACTTGCCCTCGTCTTGTTACCGTTACTCTTCGTGGCCTATGAGGTTCTGCTGTTCATAGACAACTATGCCAATCCGGGTCGCATGAGGGAAACTCCTGTAGTCAGGCCACATGAGAAAGAAATCCTCATCATGGAACAGGGGTTGGTTCCTGCTGCGGGAGGTGAAGCTTTTTACCGGGCAATTCCGGCCAATGAACTTAGATCCCCCTTCCAGGCTCCCGATACTGGCGTCATCACCGCAGGCAAGAACCTCTACCTCATCTACTGTGCACAGTGTCACGGCCAGAATTATGACGGCAACGGCACAGTCGGTCAAAGCTTCGCGCCCCTGCCCACTGATCTGAGGTCCGCAAAAGTTCAGTCCATGCTCGCTGGCAAAATTTTCAAAGACATCAGCTACGGCGTACCCAAGGGCAGGCAACCTGCTCTGGACACCACCATCGATATTACAGACCGGTGGCGAATCATCGCCTTTGTCCAGTCTCTCGGTCTACGCGAGTGATATGAACAAGCCCGCCGAATCATGCGATCTCTGCGGCCTTCCTCTCCGTTACCGACAATTCACCACCACTATCTCAGACAATACCCACCGCTTCTGTTGCATGGGATGCAAGCAAGTGTTTCAAATGCTCATGGATGCGACCGACTCGCCCGACCCTGAGTCATTTCGTCAGACGGAGCTTTTCATCAAGTGTCGAGAGATTGGCATCATTCCAAAGTCTGAGGACGAGTTGGCCGAGAGAGCTCAGGCAATGGAGCCGGTGGCGATGCCAATGCCAGGAAAAGAACACCCTGCATCCCCCCCCGACAACAGTACCTTGAGTTTGACCCTCAGGGTAGACCAAATGTGGTGCCCCGCTTGCGCTTGGGTCATTGAAGAAGTTCTCAACAAAGCCCCTGGAATGGTCTCAGCATCCTGCAATTTCGCCACTGACAGAGTGAGGTGCGATTATCATCCGATTATCACCTCTCCCCAGAAGATCATTGGCATCATAGAGGACCTTGGCTATGAAGCCTCCCTGCCCTCCGAAGGCAGGGAAGCCAAAACTCGAAAGACAGAAATTATCCGTTTTATCGTATCGGCATTTCTAACCATGAACGTGATGATGCTGTCATTTGCCCTTTATTCGGGATTCTTCACCGAACTTGGCAGGGACAGTGTTTACAAGCTTTCCTGGCCCATATTTGTCATGGCCAGCGTTGTTCTTTTTTACGGTGGTCGCAACATCTATCGCCGGGCCCTGTCAGGCATTTTCGCCGCCGCTTTCAGCATGGAAACACTTATAACGGTGGGAGCATTCACTGCTTATTTCTACAGCATCTACGGACTGGTTCATGCAAGTATTCACCTCTATTTTGACACCTCCTCAATGCTCATCACTTTAGTCCTCTTGGGCAAATTGCTCGAGAGAAGGGCCAAGGACGAAGTCCAAGAGGACCTGGCGAACTTCTTTTCCCTTCGCCCTTCCAAGGTGAGAATTTGCTCCCAGGATTACCCTGAGGGTCGGTACGTTGACGCCGAGTATTTGAGAAAGGGCGACACCTTTCGGGTCGAAGAAAACGAGATACTCCCCGCCGACGGCCTCATAGTCGGAGGCGAAGGGGCCGTAGACGAGTCTTCTCTTACGGGTGAGGCTCTGCCTGTTGAGAAAAAAGGAGGAGACCGAATAAAGAGCGGCAGTAGAGTTATTCAGGGTAATTTCACTATTAAAGCTGAAGGGATAGGCACGGACTCCATCGTTGGTCAAATGATCACCATCATGGAGCAGGCTCTGGGTAAAAAGACACCTTACGAGGGAAAGGCCGAGCGTGCTCTTCAGTGGTTCGTACCTGTGGTTTTGACCCTCGCTGCAGGAACTGGCCTTGTCTGCCTGCTTCTCGGATTACCTGTCCAGGAGTCACTTGTCCGGGCAATCACGGTCACAGTCATTTCCTGCCCTTGCACCCTGGGAATTGCTATTCCTATGGCCAGGGTGGCGGGCATATCCTTGGCAGGAAGGAAGGGTATTCTGGTTCGAGACTTTGTTTCCTTTGAACAGGCCGGCAGAGTGGACTCCTTCGTTTTAGACAAGACGGGAACGGTCACCGAGGGACAATGGTCACTTTCGAGTGTTGTTCCCATTGGACCTCTCTCCGAGAAAGAATTACTGGCATTGGCCGCATCGCTGGAAAAGGAATCTGACCACCTGATCGGAGTCGAGATCATCAGAGAAGCATCACGACAACGAGTCGAGTTGGTTACCCTGGAAAAAGTCGCCGTAACTGAAAATGGAATATCGGCGGTCTGGGATGGAAAGAGGGTTAAAATAGGGTCCAGAAGATTTCTCGCCAACGAAATAAAGGGAAGCCCCAATCTTCCCCTACTGGGGAGCAAGCCCGAACACTCCTTGGTTTTTATGAGCCTTGCCCAGAGAGTCTGCGGTGTGTTCATCTTCGGCGACGAGATAAAACCCACCTCCACCCTTGGGGTCAAGACTTTGAGGGAAGCAGGCTACCGGGTATCCTTGATTTCTGGCGACGACGACCTGACCACCAAGACAATGGCTGCTGAAATGGGAATCGAGGAAGCCCAAGGAGGAAGGTTGCCTCAAGAAAAAGCAATGTATATTGCTGCACTGCAGGAACAGGGTCATCAGGTCGCCATGGTAGGAGACGGCATCAATGACGCTCCAGCCCTTGTGCAGGCTGATCTGGCCATAGCGGTTCATTCCAGTTGCCATCTGGGCAAAGAGGCGGCAGACCTCACCCTTATGCGAGGGGATCCCTTGCAAATTTTGGACTTTATCGATTTGGCCAAAAAAGTTAAGAGTAAGGTTCGTCAGAACCTCGGCTGTTCCTTCGTTTACAACCTGGTCAGTATCCCCATTGCCATGAGCGGATTGCTCACTCCCCTTATTGCAGTTTCCGCCATGCTATTGAGCAGCCTCAGCGTCACAGGCAATACTCTCCTCCTTCTCAAGAAGGACTAACCCTTTTTGTCAGTTGCCCATTGGACATGGGGCAGAGAGCAGAGGGCTTAGGGGTTAAAATTTCGAATTTCGAAATTCGAATTTCGAAAATGTCCTCCGGACTCCTACCCCTTGCCTTTTTGACAAGCTATAATTTGATGTTTACTATTCCAACAACACCTTTCGTTTGGCTCCCAGCTTAGTTTTGATTAAAAGCTGGTCCAATTGGGTATTTGGCTGGTAAGGGTGAAAAGGAGATGATCATGGAAACGGGAATGGACATCAGGAATATAGGGCTTCGGGGCGTCGTTGTCGCCAGTACTAACATTGGTGAAGTAGATGGCTCTGTGGGACGACTGGTTTATAGAGGTTATTTGATCAAGGATTTGGCTGGCAAGGCGAGCTTTGAAGAGGTTGTTCATTTGTTGCTCAATGAGATTTTGCCGAATCGGGATCAACTCCGAGCTTTCTCCGCTCAGTTGACTGCAGAGAGAGCAGTACCTGCCGAATTGATTGCTGCTCTCAAGACAAGGCCGAAAGCTGCCTTGCCCATGGATATTTTGCAAGCCGGTGCGTCCATGCTTGCCCACCACGATCCCGAGGCTGATGATCCTTCCAGAGAGGCCGCTCATCGCAAAGCAATGAGATTGGTAGCCAAATTTGCCACCGTTGTCGCCGCCTGGGAACGTATTCGTAATCGCCAAGAACCCATAGACCCAGATCCCAGTCTAAGTCATGCCGCAAACTTCCTCTACATGATGAAGGGTGAAGTGCCCGACGAAGATATAGCCGGTTTTTTTGACGCTGCCCTGGTTATGCATGCGGAACATGGTTTCAATGCCTCTACTTTTGCTGCACGGGAGATCGCCTCCACCAAGGCTCACATGTACGCCGCGGTAGCAGGGGCTGTTGGTTCCCTTTCCGGTGAATTGCACGGAGGCGCCAACACCCGGGTGATGGAAATGCTCATGGATATCGGTTCACCCGAGCGGGTGGAAAGTTACGTCAAGGAACAGTTTGACCAGGGCAAGAGGATCATGGGTTTGGGACATGCCGTTTATAAGGTAGATGATCCCCGAGCGTTGATTCTGGCCCCCATGTCGAAGATTGTGGGTGAACGCTTTGGTGACACGAAATGGTATGAGATGTCGGCACTCCTGGAAAATGTGGCCAAGGAAGAATTCAAGAAACGCAAGAATAGGGAAATCTACACAAACGTGGATTTCTACAGCGCCTCGCTGTATTACATGATGGGTATTCCCATGGATCTGTTTACTCCAATTTTCGCCATCGCTAGAATCGCCGGCTGGACTGCCCATATAATTGAGGAGCAGTTTGCCGAAGCGGCGCCCAAGCCGATGCTCTACCGTCCCGAATCAGACTATGTGGGCGAGTATTGTGGCCCCGAAGTCTGCGACTTTGTCCCTCTTGACGATCGCTAAAAAAGACAGATCTCTCGCCCGCTCACCCCTCTCTGCGGGCTCGCTAGGGAACTCAGAGGAGGTCGCCAAGCCCATAGCGCGAGGCGGAAAGCGTAACTTCTGATCCAATGGCGATAGTTAAAAAAAGCCAATAGGCGATGGAAATTGCTCAATCCTTTTAATCGAAAACAACTATTACTGTGGGTAATATTCAAAGACGCTGTGCGCTAGCTGCCCTGAGCGACTCGACCTGAGCTCGTCGACGGGTCTTGTCGAAGGATGCTCTTTGCGCTGTGCGTGATTCGTGAACCCTGTGAGAGGTTCAAAGGAACATGACGGTGAAACACGAGGAATAGTGATGAGAGATAAAGCGGAGGCAATGGTGTTGGCTTCCTTTGCTGCTGACTCTCTAGCCTTGGGAGTTCACTGGATTTATGATGTCCAGCAAATTTCCAGCCAGTATGGCCGGGTAGAGACTTTCCTCAAGCCAAAAGAAGATTCCTACCATCCCACTAAAGACAAAGGAGAATTTACCCACTACGGTGATCAGCAAATGGTCTTGCTGGAATCCATTTCCGCCAGAAGAGGTTTTGACCTCAACGATTTCTCAGAGCGGTGGCAACGATTTTTCCGAAACTACGACGGTTATGTCGATGGAGCTACCAAGGGTACGCTGAGAAATTTTGCAGATGGCACGGGTCCCCAGGATGCCGGCTCCTCATCCAACGACCTGGCCGGAGCCTCTCGAATTGCTCCCTTAGTCTTCTGCTATCGAAACAATTTAGATGAGCTCATGGTAGCTGCACGAGAACAGACCAGAATGACTCATGGTGATCCTCTCACCATCCACTCTGCAGAGTTCTTTGCTAGGGTTGCCTGGATGATTCTCAACTCCGCTTCACCTTCAGAGGCCATTGAGGAGGTCACGCAAAACTACTATCCTGACACCATTTTTGCTGAGTGGGTCCAGGAGGGATTCGCCTCAAAGGACACGGAAAGCGTGCCTGCTATAGGCAGGTTCGGTCGGACGTGTCACACTCCGGAAGCCTTTCCCGGTGTCATCCACCTCATTGCCAAGTATGAAAAAGATCTCAAAGAGGCTTTGGTCCAAGCAGTCATGGCAGGCGGTGACAACGCCGCCAGAGGCATGGCGGTAGGCATGGTCCTCGGAGCGCACTTGGGTCTAGAAAATTTTCCTGAGGAATGGCTGACAGACATGAAAAAAGGTGAAGAGATCAAGAGCCTTCTCAGCCAAATAGCCTAATCGAGGTCTGCCCATGAAGTTTTTACGACTGCCCATCATCGTCGCCCTCTTTTGTCTTCCCCTGGCTCTTTGCAGCCAAGCTCCCAGACCTGATCGACTTCTACGGGTATCGGACGGTCAGACAGTATCCCTGGCCGATATAGTCAAAGATCTCAGACAGTCGCGATTGGTCTTCGTAGGTGAATTGCACACCACTCAAAGCCACCACCATGCCCAATTGCAGACAGTTCGTGCCCTGAAAGAGGCCGAAACTGCTGTGGCCATCGGGCTGGAGATGTTCAGGCGGGAGAGCCAGCCGGATCTCGACCGCTGGGTCCAGGGGGAGTTGAGCGAGAAAGAGTTCGAGCAGATCTACTACAAAAACTGGAATTATCCCTACCACTTGTACAAAGATATATTCCTCTATGCCAGAGGGCACAAGATTCCCATGGTTGGGCTCAACGTACCACCCGAGGTAACCAAACAGGTGGCCCGTGCGGGCTTCGATTCACTCAGCCCGAAACAGCGGGGCGACTTGCCTATGGTGACCTGCCGAGTTGATCCCGAATATTTGGCCTTCATCCGCCGATCCCTCGCCATGCATGGCCACGGTGGTTTGGATTTCATTAGATTTTGTGAGGCCCAGTTAGTCTGGGATACGGCCATGGCCTGGAGTCTTATTCGCTATCTGGAAAAGAATCCGGAATCCACCGTGGTAGTGGTGGCTGGCAGTGGCCACTCCTGGAAAAAAGGGATTCCGGCGCAAATTCGCAGCAGGTCTCAACTGCCTTTTCGAGTAATACTGCCTGAGATTTCCGGCAGGATAGATAGGAATAATATCTCACTGGATGAAGCAGACTATGTCTGGTTGGGACTCAGCTAGGAGCCATAAGGCATAGAGCACGGGGTGAAGCGAGACGGGATGTTCTGCGAGACGAGCGAGACGAGGACAGATGACAGAGGACAGACGACAGCAAGCAGCGGTCAGAGTTCAGGTATAAAGCTGATCTCTGATCTCCGACTTCTGACCTCGACGATAGACGGTTTCTACGATTTGACGATTTGACCAATCGACGAATTGACGAATAACTCCTGGCTACTGTCTCCTGACTCCTAGCTCCCTGTTTTTTGCACGATGCCTGCCGCAGTTTAGAACCTGGAATCAGTGATGTCCAAATTCGTGTTGTTCGACATTGATGGTACCCTTGTCACCTTGGACGGCGCCGGCAGTCGTTCCTTGAATAGGGCCATGGAAGATTTGCTCGGCATTCCAGAAGGATTTCGAGATATACACTTTGCCGGAAAGACCGATTTTCAGATTATTCGTGACGGGCTGAGAAAATTTGATCTGCCGGATGAAGATGATTTGCTCCACTCCCTTTTGGACCGTTATTTGGATTATCTGCGTATCGAGGTGGCTAATGGCAGAGGGCAGGTAAAAGAAGGAGTAAAACCACTCCTTGAAGCTCTCCAAGAGCTTACGGGGGTCTATCTTGGTTTACTTACGGGAAATGTCGAGGCTGGCGCTCGGCTAAAGCTGAGTACCTTCGATCTCAATCAATTCTTCCCGGTAGGTGCTTTTGGAGACGACAGCGAGGATAGGAACCTTCTTTTGCCTTTTGCAGTTAAAAGACTCCTGGAATCGCAATCCATCTCATTGAATTTTGAGGATTGTGTGGTCATAGGGGATACGCCGAGTGATGTTCTGTGTGCCCAGATCCACGGTGCCTCTTCTGTCGCGGTAGCCACCGGCACTCACTCCCTGGAACAACTGAGAAAGACCACCGCCGACCTGGTTCTCTCCGATCTATCCGATACAGAGCAGATTGTGGAATGGATCTGCCGCAGAGCAGGCTGAGACAGAGAGTTTCCGTCACAATAGGATTCATCTTCTCCCCCACCTTATCCATTTCTCATCAAAATAGACCACGTTTAACCTTTACTTCTTTGAGGACGTGGACGGCCACGCGAACATTTTCCCCCATTTCGTCGTTCACCAGCTGCTTGAGATCCGATACGAGATCGACGGATACGGGCTTTTGCGCACTGAGGATGATCGCCGCATCCGTGTCGCTCTTGATCGCAAAACGAAGGGCAGAGATCAAGGTCACCCCATATTCTTGATGAATACGTTTATTGATAGCCCGGTAAACTGACTGGCTTACAGGCAAGGTGTATGGACGGGTCTGGCCTTCGCGCAGTTGCTGGGCCAGCTTGAATCCCAGGGGTGCAGTTAACAGCACCGTGATGAGAATCAAAATGAGAACCGTCCGTCGCATCCAAAGGGGCGATTTAACGCCTAACCTAGTGCCTTGGATACCAAGACGACGATATATAAATGCCGCACCGATGCCGAATCCCATAGCCTTGAGGGAATCACGAAAAAGTGAGGTATTGCCCTGGACAAGGGCAAGACCTGAGCCAATAAGTGGCGTCATCAGGGGGGCCACAACCATGGCCCCAATCACCACTGCAGTTGAGTTCTGGATCAAGCCCAAGGAGGCGATGGCCGTCGACAAACAAATCATCATGATGAAATCAACATTCCAACGGGCACCCACCTGAAGCCGATCAAACAAGTCGATCCGGTCCT
>JAJDNB010000036.1 GCA_022340905.1 Deltaproteobacteria bacterium
GGAAAGGAACCATCGATAAGAAATACCTGAGCAATCTGAAAAAGGAGTACGCTAAACGCATCGTCGCACTTGGAAAAGAGGAAAAGAAAGAGAAGAAGCCGAAAAGGAAGGCAAAAAAGGGCAAGTAAAGAATCCGGATCTGAAGAACCAAATCTCAAGGTTTCAGGTGTTCCGCCGGAGGCGGATCAGGTGTCAGAGAAGAAAAACAAAAACACTGAAACCTGAACACTGAAACCTCCACAAAAGCCCGCAATCTTTACCAACAAATCGAATGGGCTCTGACTTGGCCGAAGGACCAAGTTTTCGATGTTGAACAAAAAACTGATAGCTGAAACCTGACCGCTGACGGCTGACGGCTAATATGAAAGGTGCAAAAGACCATGAAAGTAGGCATTGTGGGATGCGGATTTGTTGGCAGTTCTGCCGCATACGCCATGACCTTTGTGGGTGCGGCAAGTGACATCGTTCTGGTGGATATAAATGAAGCTTTGGCCAAGGCTCAAGCTGAGGACATACTCCATTCGACCCCCTTCACCAAACCGGTGCGGATCATTGCTGGCGACTATGATCAACTGAAAGGGGCTGAAGTCGTCATATTGGCCTGTGGTGTGAACCAGCAACCGGGGGAGACCAGATTGCACCTTCTGGAGCGAAACACCAAGATATTCAAGCAAGTTGTCCCCCAGGTTCTCGAATCAACACCGGAAACTATTCTTCTCATTGCCTCCAATCCGGTGGACGTGATGACGCACGTGGTGGCCAAGTTTTCCGGGTTACCCCCAGGGAAGGTCATGGGCTCAGGAACCATTCTGGATACGGCTCGCTTCCGTGCTCTTCTGGGAGAACATCTCGGGATTGCGCCGCACTCGGTTCACGCTTATGTTTTGGGAGAACACGGCGACTCTGAAGTACTGGCCTGGTCCAGCGCCAAAGTGGGGGGTGTGCCTTTGTATGACTTCGCCAAGCAGAGAGATCGCACCCTCACTGAAAAGGTCAAATCTCGTATAGATGATGGGGTGCGTAATGCAGCCTATCGGATCATTGAAGGAAAGGGGGCGACCTATTATGGGATTGGAGGTGGGCTTGCTCGCATAGTCCGTGCCATTCGTGACGATGAGCGGGCGGTGCTTACCCTAGCCATGCCCGTCAAAGGAATCGAGGGTATAGAGGACGTAACTCTCTCTCTGCAACAGGTTGTCGGCGCTGAGGGTATCGTCAATACCTTAGAGCCAACGCTCACAGAAGAGGAGCGTGTGTTGCTCAAAAAAAGCGCAGAGATCTTGAGGGAGGCAGCAGGGGAGCTGGGATATTGAGACGATTTCGGATTGCGGATTGCGGATTTGTTGAGGCATAGAGCACAGAGCAATGCGATCTTGAAGACGAGATGATTACATGAAAAGACTAGTGCTTCTTCGGCATGGTGAGAGCGAATGGAACCGACAGAACCGATTTACCGGATGGACCGATGTTCCGCTGAATGAAAAAGGAATTCAGGAAGCCACTGAGGCTGGTCGTACCCTCCGCGAGGAAGGATATGTCTTTGACGTGGCTTATACCTCGGTGCTTACCAGGGCAATTAAGACTCTCTGGATTGTGCTGGAAGAAATGGATCTCATGTGGATACCGGTGCGCCGTAGCTGGCGTTTAAATGAGCGCCATTATGGGGCGCTTCAAGGACTCAACAAGGCAGAGACAGCTGAGCGCCACGGGCAAGAGCAGACCCTCATTTGGCGCCGTAGTTATGATACGCCACCTCCCGCTCTTACCCCGGATGATGAGCGTCATCCGGGCAAAGATCCACGGTACGCAGATCTGAGTCCTGAAGAGATCCCCTTGACAGAATGCCTGAAAGACACGGTGGAGCGCTTTTTACCGTACTGGCATAATACCATTGCCCCGGATGTGGAAACCGGCAAACGGGTGCTCATCGCTGCCCACGGCAACAGCCTCCGGGCCCTGGTTAAGTATCTGGACAACATCTCGGATGAAGAGATTGTCGGTCTCAATATCCCCACGGGGATTCCACAGGTTTATGAACTTGATGATGATCTTGTACCGATTCGCCATTACTACCTGGGCGATCCTGAGGCGGTTAAGGAAGCCACACAGGCTGTCGCAAATCAGTTAAAGCAAAAGTAAGCTCATTGTGGATTTTTGATTTCTCTTTTCCTTTTTCTCCAATCCGCATTCCGCAATCCGAAATCGAAAGGAGTTGTTATGCCCGTTGCTGATTATGAAACCTATTGTAAGATGCTGGATAGAGCATTTGAACAGAAGTTTGCCTATCCAGCTATAAACGTTACCTCCCTAACCACGGCTAACGCTGTTTTGAAGGGTCTTGCCGAGAGTCGATGCGACGGCATTATTCAGGTCTCAACCGGTGGTGGTGCCTTTGCCTCAGGTTCCTCAGTTAAGGACATGGCCCTTGGGGCCATCTCAATTGCCGAACACATGCATCGAGCTGCGGAGCGCTCCGACATCTACGTCGCCCTTCATACAGACCACTGTCAGGCAGACAAGCTGGAGAGCTTCGTCATTCCTCTAATCGAGGAGACCGAGAAACGTCGGGCGTCAGGTTTGCCGAATCTCTTCAACAGCCACATGTTCGACGGCAGTGCGCTTTCATTGAAGGAAAACTTGGACATAGCCGTTCCGCTGCTGGAACGCTGCCATAAGAGCGAAATCATTCTCGAGATCGAGGTGGGGGTTGTTGGAGGTGAGGAGGATGGTGTCAAAGCCGAGGGACCGGCAGAGAAACTTTATACCACACCTGAAGACCTACTAGAGGCTGCCAGCAGGATGAATGAAGTGGGAGGCGCGCGCTACCTGGTGGCTGCGACCTTCGGCAATGTCCACGGAGTCTACAAACCTGGTCACGTCAAGCTCAAACCATCAATTTTACGAGACGGTCAGCAGGCATTGGTGAAGGCATACGGTGAGGAGGGCAAGTTTTATTTTGTATTCCACGGTGGGTCGGGTTCATCCCTGGATGAGATTCGAGAAGCCCTTGATTACGGTGTGGTGAAGATGAACATCGACACAGACACCCAGTACGCTTTTACCCGTCCCATAGCTGACCACATGCTGAAGAACTACGACGGTGTAATCAAGGTGGATGGGGAAGTTGGAGACAAAAAGAAGTATGACCCACGCGTCTATATGAAAATTGCCGAAGAGGGCATGGCCGAAAGAATAAAGCGGGCCGTGGAGGACTTAAGAGGTGCGGGGACTACCATGGCTGAATTCTGAGGTTTTGAGAGGAGGAAGCAGGCAGAGGGAAGCAGAAAGCTGGTGTGGGGGAGTGATGGTTAAAACAAATACGGAAATCTTTGCCATTGAATGTTTTTGCAGGAGCAAGCTTTGCTTGCGGTATAAGGATGGTGGATTCTAGGAGAGAACAGCATGAAACTCCCAGCAAACAAGACCAAACTAGTGTGCACCATAGGCCCTGCCTCCGAATCTCCGGAGGTGATCGAACAGATGATCCGGGTCGGCATGAACGTGGCGCGGCTTAACTTTTCCCATGGGGACTTTGATGGTCACAAAAAGGTAATCGAAAACGTCAGGGCCGCAGCCCGGGCAGTGGGGAAGCGGGTGGCGATTATGGCCGACCTCCCCGGACCCAAAATGCGCATTGGCCAGCTAGCTGAAGAGCCTATTGAGTTGATCCCAGGAGATTCTTTTACTCTAACAACGGAAAAGATCTTGGGAGACCATAAGCGAGTCTCCATGAGTTTCCGGCGGTTACCCCAAGTGGTGCAAAAAGGGGACATTCTCTTTCTCAACGACGGTATTATTCAGCTTGAAGTTGTGATGGTAACGGGTAACGACGTCCAGTGCAAGGTCCTGGTGAGAGGTGAATTGCGTTCCCGCAAAGGATTAAATATACCCGATATTGATCTTGGCATCAGCGCTTTCACAGATCGTGATCACGAGTGTCTCAAGTTTGCCATAGAGCAGGGTGTGGACGCGGTAAGTCAATCTTTTGTCGAATCTGCGGCTGACATTGAGGCCGTTCGCAACGCTGCTGAGGAGTTGGGGCACAGGCCTTTTATTATCGCCAAGCTGGAGCGCACCAGGGCGAGAGAACAGTTGGACGCTATTTTTGAGGCCGCAGACGGGATCATGGTGGCCCGGGGAGACCTGGGGGTGGAAATGCCCATTGAGCGGATCGCCATTGCCCAGAAAGAATTAATTCGGCGAGCAAATCTGCTGGGCAAGCCGGTGATCACCGCCACCCAGATGTTGGAGTCCATGGTAAGGAACCGCCGGCCCACCCGAGCGGAGTCTACCGATGTTGCCAACGCTATCCTGGATGGTACTGACTGTGTCATGCTGTCGGAAGAGTCGGCAATGGGCAAGTATCCGGTGGACGCTGTTGCCATGCTGGCCAAGATCGCAGCGGAAATTGAGCATTATCGCCCTGGTCTTCGGGCGCGAAGTATCCTGAAAGAGTACGATCATAAACGCGACATCAGTACCAGGGATCTCCTCACCATGAGCGTTGAAACCATTGTGGAACGTGTTGCACCTGCACTGGTCCTGGTGCCCAGTTTGACCGGTGGAACAGCCAGAAGCATTACCCGTTTCAGGCTGCCGGTTTGGATAACGGCGGTAAGCTCTGAAGAGAGAATCTGCCGACAGCTTTTATTCTCTTATGGCATTTACCCGGTCCTTGAGCCTGATCCACCCGAGGTCTGGAACGATTTCGCCAGAGAATGGCTGAAATCACACGGGGTGGATGGAAACCTGGTGGTTTTGTCTACCGGACCATCGCCCAAGCACCAGGAGGCAAACAATCGCATCGAGATTATTGATTTGAGCAGGGAGTGAGAGATTGTAGATTGGAGGAAATCTAGCTCATACCTGCCCTCTCATTATTTAGGAGATGGATGAGGTCCAGAGAATGGTCGATACCGCTGAGATCATTAAAAAGGTTAGAGCAGGTTTAAGACCCTGGAAGTTTCTGTAAAACACCAGATTGAAGCCTTGATTTGGCTGGAGATGTGGCTAACAGATGATATTTTGCTGCGATTACGTGCCTCAAATCAAATATTTGATTGAATCGGAAAAGTGGGATTTCTTGCTTGATGCTTTCTATCAAGTAATTCCATTTGGAGCTGGCGGCAGGACTGGCTTTGGTCGATCGGTTTTGCCTACGACAGTTCACCGGTAGACGATAATGATAGAACCCCGGATATGCCCCTCGATCGTCAAATCCGTTATGCCACAGGTTTAAGTTGCATTGCCACTTCGTCAATAAATAATAACGGCAACTTTAAGCGCGAGGAGATACAGAATGCTCTACTTCTTCAGTTGTGTAATGTTCTTACTCCTGGGCTATTTTATCTACGGCAGATTTGTCGATCGTTTGTTCGGTTCGGATCCCTCCAGGAAAACCCCAGTTGAAACCATGGAAGACGGTGTTGACTATGTAAAGATGCCGCCATGGAAAATCTTTTTGATCCAGCTACTGAACATTGCAGGCTTGGGGCCCATTTTTGGACCTATTCTGGGAGCACTGTACGGTCCGGTGGCCCTGATCTGGATTGTGGTCGGGTGCATTTTTGGCGGTGCGGTCCACGATTATTTCTCCGGTATGTTGTCAATGCGCTATAACGGCGAGAGCGTGCCGGATGTGGTGGGCTACAACCTGGGAAACGGATTCAAGCAGTTTATGCGCGGTTTTTCAGTCCTCCTTCTTTTATTGGTGGGGGTGGTCTTCGTTCTCGGCCCGGCAAAGCTGCTGACCGAAATGACCGGCATCGAGACCCCGATCTTAGTGGCAGCTATATTCGGCTACTACTTCATTGCCACTATCCTTCCAGTAGACAAAATAATCGGCAGGATCTACCCGCTTTTCGGAGCAGTTCTTATTTTTATGGCAGTAGGCACGCTCACCATGCTCATCGTCAAAGGCTACCAATTTTATCCGCAGAGAACATTTGAAAACATCAACCCTCAGGAGCTTCCGCTCTGGCCCCTGATGTTCATCACTATTGCCTGTGGCGCCATCAGTGGATTTCACGCTACTCAATCTCCCATGATGGCCAGGTGTTTACCCAACGAGAGATATGGCCGCAGTGTGTTCTTTGGGGCCATGATTGCTGAGGGCATAGTGGCACTGATTTGGGCAACGCTTGCCATTTCCTTTTTCGGAAATCCCTGGACCTTGGACGCCATACTCGGAGAAGGTGGTCCGGCCTTGGTTGTCAACAGGATTTCAACGTCATTACTTGGCACATTTGGCGGCTTACTGGCCGTAATAGGGGTGGTGGCGCTACCCATTTCTTCGGGTGACACGGCATTTCGCAGTGCCAGGTTGATTATCGCTGATGTTCTCCGAATGTCACAAAAACAACAGCTCAAACGCCTCTTTATCGCTGTGCCGTTGTTTGTAGTTGGTTTCTTGATTTCCAAGTCAGAGTTCGGTCTGATCTGGCGATACTTCGGCTGGGCAAATCAGACCCTGGCCACGGTCGTTCTGTGGGCGGCTGCCGCCTATCTAGCAAAGGAGAAGAAGGCTCATTGGATTGCCACCATACCGGCCACCTTCATGACCGTTATTGTAACTACATTTCTGGCGAACTCTCAAATCGGCTTTGGTTTACCCATGGTAGCAGCAACCAGCATCGGTATTGGGGTTGCAGTGGCGTCTGTGGTGTTATTCTTCTGGAAAGCTGGGGCAATCCCAGCGGAAAAAACGGTTGATGAGCGCGGCTAGGACACTCACGAGCCCATGGAGCTGTGCGGGACATTTGGACATAAGATCCTCAGAAGAGGCTCTTCGATAGAGAATGAAGGAGGAAATTTGTGAAGAAGAGGTTGTCCTTTCTCATAGTTGTATGTACCGTATCTCTATTAAGTGTACCTGGATTTGCACTGGATCTAAACGGCATCTGGAATGTCACCGTTACTGATTCTATCACTCACTGCGCGGGAGCAGGAAAAGGTAAAGTCGGTGACTACACCATCGCCCTCACCCAGAAAGGTGATAAAATTACCATTATTGGCCAAGCATCTCAGACAAGATACGTTGGCGAGGCGAAGCAGGGTGCCCCGAATCATGTTCATGTGCACTCCACCGACAATCTGCACGGAGGGTATGTCACAGAACTTGTTGACATTGACTTTGACAACGACCAGACAGGTAAAGGCGGTTCGGTATGGAGATGGAGCGACGGCCTCTACCAGTGCGGAGGAAGCTATAAATTTACTCTCCACAAGATACAGCCCTGACTTCTAAAATTGAGAATTTAAGACTCCAAATTCCGGATTACACTTGGCTAGTTGTCGTGTGCAACCAAACTCCCTGAGAACTTTCGTTACCTGCTATTTATCTCTAGTTTACGACCCCACCAAAAATTAATGATTTCCTGACCATATCTAAACTTTTGTAGGAGTTCACATCTTGGCAAGAGATCTTAAATATTACGTTTCACACAACTACCCCAAGATCAGGTGAGGGATGGCTCAACTGTCCTCAGATTCCGCCAGACCGTTTGTTGAAGTTGATAAAGTAGTCTGTTAGGATTCCAAAATTTGCGGCCTTTATCTCGCAATCGCGTGGCAATCAATACAAAGGATCTATAATTCAGGTAACAGAGGAGGTTCACGTGAACCAACGTTCCGTAGTGATCATGATACTTTTCTTGTTATGCATGATGCTTGCAGTGGTGAGTGTGGGAGATGCCCAGGGTGCTGGAGCGGTCGATGCCAAGGTCGGAACCTTCCCCCGAGACCTCCAGAGTTACGGCGACCAGGGCGCCGAAAGCATCCTGGAGATCTTGAAGATTCGTGCCCGCCAGGAGCCCTTCAATGTAATTGCAACACTTATATTCTTTTTCGCAATCATTCATACCTTTCTGACCAGCAGATTCTTGGCTATTTCCCATAAATGGGAGCACCAACACGAGCAGAAAATCGCAAACGGGGTTGTGGATAAGCATTCGGTTCATCATGGTGCCAGATTGTTCCACTTCCTCGGAGAGGTCGAAGCCGTCTTTGGCATTTGGGCTGTTGCTCTGTTTATTGCAATCTTTGTCTTTTACGATTGGTCTACCGTGGTTTTTTATGCCGATGAGCGGGTGAATTTTACCGAGGCCGAGTTTGTAGTGGTAGTTATGACTCTGGCGGCGACCCGGCCTATTCTGAAACTTGCCGAATCCATCATGTGGAGAATTGCCAACCTGCTGGGCGGAACCTTGACTGCATGGTGGTTTACTATTCTGACTTTTGGCCCCATTCTGGGTTCTTTCATTACCGAGCCGGCCGCCATGACTATCTCAGCGCTATTGCTTGCCAACAAACTGTATGAGCTGCAGCCCAGCGACAGGTTCAAGTATGGCACCATTGGCTTATTGTTTGTCAACGTCTCCATTGGGGGAACCCTGACCCATTTTGCCGCCCCACCGGTTTTGATGGTGGCCAGTCCCTGGAACTGGAGTATGGCATATATGTGCGCCAACTTCGGCTGGAAGGCGGTCATCGGAATACTCATTTCCAACGGACTATACTTCCTTATCTTCAAGAAAGAACTTTCCCAATTTCAGCAAAAATTCGAACTTCGTAATTTGAAGGACGCAATCCAAAGACGATATCTGGAT
>JAJDNB010000038.1 GCA_022340905.1 Deltaproteobacteria bacterium
ATTGATAATCTGACCAGAGGTGCTGCTGGACAGGCCATTTGTAACATGAACTTGATGTTCGGATTTGATGAGGCTGAGGGCCTTAGGCTGAGGGCCTGGCAACCATGAATGCATAGCGAAAAAAAGAGTAAGCGTTAGAGGGTAAATGGTAAACGGTGGTGCAGTCGACGTATTATCGGGTTACCGTTCACCGTTCACTGTTTACCACGGGCCATGCGGATGGCGGTCTCGCGAAGGATTACCATCGACTGATGACCAGTGGAAATCTGAAAAATGGGAAGAAACAGAATTACAAAATTGTTCTCGAATATGATGGTTCAAACTACCATGGCTGGCAGCGCCAAAAGGGTTTGCTAACTATACAAGAAGTGGTGGAAACCCGCCTGGCCATTATGACCCAAACTCCAGTTCGGCTCATAGGTGCAGGGCGAACCGACGCAGGGGTTCACGCACGGGGCCAGGTGGCAAACTTTTTTAGTGAAACCCAAATTCCTCCGGCTAGTCTTCTGCGTGGCCTGAACAGTCTGCTTCCAGATGATATCGTTGCCCAGGAGCTACTCTTGGTATCAAAAAAGTTTCACGCTCGGTTCAAGGCGCTCAGTAAGGTCTACGAATACCGGATCTACAATGGACCGATCGCACCGGCATTGGGAAGACAATATGGTTGGCACATCAGTCGACCTCTAAGGTGGTCATCTATGGTGAAATGCTTGGAATTGCTCGAAGGAAGGCATGATTTTTCCTCATTTCAGGCAGCAGGAAGTGGTGTCCGCACTACGGAGAGAGTAGTCATGGCTACCGAGATTACTCGAGTCGGCGAGGATACCCGGCTCATTACTATAGAGGCCAATGGATTTCTCAGACACATGATGCGCAACATAATTGGTACTTTAGTGGATGTAGGGTCAGGAAAGCTCACAGAAGAAGGGTTTTCCAGGGTTGTTTCCGCCCGCAACCGTCAGCAGGCGGGAATGACCGCACCAGCCCGTGGCCTTTGTTTGCTAAAAGTCCGTTATTGAGTCGTATCACTGGAAGAGTCTATGGTGCGCCACGCAACTATTTATTATTGGATAGGAGCAAGTGAACCACAAAGAGCACAAAGTGCACAAAGAAAGGGAAGATAATTTTTTGATTCTCTTTGTGATCTTTGTGTCCTTTGTGGTGGTTTTTAGCTGTGCGAATAGAGGAGGTTCGATGATGAAACTTTCTGAGCGAATGTCGCAAATCCAGCCTTCACCAACTTTGACCATAAACGCCAAAGCGAAGGCCTTACGAGCTGCTGGAGTGGATGTGATCAGTTTTGGGGTAGGTGAACCTGATTTCGACACGCCTGAACATGTATGCCAGGCGGCAGTTGATGCTATTCAGGAGGGTTTCACCCGCTATACGGCTGTAGGCGGAATTGACGAATTGAAAGATGCGATTATCACAGAGTTCCATGGTAGTTACGGTCTCGCCTATGGCCGCGAAGAAATCGTGGTTTCCTGCGGGGGAAAACACAGTCTGTACAATCTAGCTCAAGTACTTTTCGATCCGGGAGATGAAATCCTTATACCAGCCCCTTACTGGGTTAGCTATCCGGACATTGTGAGATTGGCAGACGCAGTGCCGGTTATTGTCCCCACCTATGAGGAAGATCAGTTCAAACTCAGACCGGAGGTTCTCAAAGAGGCGATCACTGCCAAGAGCAAAGGTTTGATCCTCAACAGTCCCTCTAATCCTACCGGTTCCACATACACCAGAGAAGAACTCGAGAACCTAGCTCCGATTGTTTTGCAGCACGGTCTGCCGGTGATATCCGATGACATATATTATCGGATTCTGTTTGAAGGCCAACCTTGGGTCAATTTGGCTATGGTTAGTGAAGAGCTTCGGAATCAAACGATAATAGTCAACGGGGTTTCTAAGACCTACTGCATGACAGGCTGGAGAATTGGGTACCTTGCAGGGCAAGCAGAGGTGGTAGCAGCGGTGACAAAAATTCAAAGTCAGAGCACCTCAAACCCTAACTCCATAGCTCAGAAAGCAGCGGTTGCGGCACTTACTGGACCTCAGCACTGTGTGGACGAGATGGTGGTGGCATTTAAAACGAGGCGCGACCACATGATCTCCCGATTAGAAAGCCTACCTGGAGTTAGGGTAATCAGGCCCACGGGTACATTCTATATTTTCGCTAATTTCTCTTCCTACTACGGCCGTGCTTACAATGATCAGGTCATAGGGGGTTCTCTCGATTTGTCTGCCTACCTCATGGATAAGGTGCATTTGGCGGTGGTCCCCGGAGTGGCTTTTGGGGAGGACAGCTGTTTGCGGTTCTCCTTTGCCATCTCCAAGAAGCAAATCGACCAAGGTATGGACAGGTTAAGCGAAGCTCTCTCTGCTTTGAGCTAAGAGTTATGCGTCAATTCAAGCACCGGCTGTATTTGTCAGAGTGTATCGCAGGCCCCTTGTACTGGCGGCTGGCAAGGCAGCCTCTTTACTGCAAGCTATCAGCTTTCAGAATAAGGAGTTTTGCCTTGACAAAGAGAAACCGTTTGCCTAAGTTTAAATTATCATTAATAATTTCTGGCATTGCCTTGCCTTGGTCATACAAAAAAGGTGGGATTTGCTGATCAGGAAAAATGCTATGGTCCTTGGTCTGTATTTTGCATGACAAGCTAAAGACCGGAGTTAACAAGATCCTGCCAGAGGAGTTAAGGTTCGGCATATGGCGCAGAAATTGGGTAATTTCTTGGTGCGTGAGGGTTTGATCACGCCCGAACAGCTGGAGAATGCACTCCAAGAGCAAAAGGCCAATGGGGGTATGCTGGGCAGCAACCTCGTCAAGATGGGATACATCGAAGAGGCCGAGCTCATGGAGTTTCTGAGCAAGCAATTTGGGGTTCCCTCTACTGATCCTTCCAAACTGGACGTAGATCCTGAGGTCATTGAGATGATTCCCGGGAATATCGTCAATAAGTATAGAATAGTTCCCATATCCCTGGAAGGACAAACCCTTACCATAGCCATGGTAGATCCCTCCAACATATTCATCATTGATGACATTAAGTTTCTCACCAGAAAGAACATTCGGGTCACCGTTGCTACAGAAAGTTCCATAAAATCTGCTATGGACAGGTTCTATGATGCAGGTGCTGCTCTTGAAGATGTCATGCAGGAGTTCGATGAAGATGGGGTTGATGTGGTTGAGGGTTCTGAGGATTTGGATCTTGGAGAACTCGAAAGCGCAGCCGAACAAGCACCGGTGGTCAAACTGGTGAATCTGATTTTGGTAGATGCCATCAAGAAAGTTGCCAGTGATATTCATATTGAGCCTTATGAAAAAAGCTTCAGGGTGCGTTACCGGATTGACGGCGTGCTCTACGAAGTTATGAAGCCGCCGATGAAGCTCAAAAATGCTCTTATCTCGCGAGTGAAGATTATGTCGAGGCTTGACATAGCGGAACGGCGCCTTCCCCAAGACGGTCGGATCAAATTGAAGACAAAGGGCAGGGAAATGGATTTCCGCGTCTCTGTGCTGCCGACCCTGTTTGGGGAAAAAGTAGTGCTTCGACTTCTTGACAAGTCTAATCTGCAGCTGGATATGACCAAGTTGGGTTTCGAGAAGAAACAGCTTGCTAATTTTCAAGATGCTATTCACAAGCCCTTTGGGATGGTGTTGGTGACAGGACCGACGGGAAGTGGTAAGACTACAACACTTTACAGTGCACTTTCAGAATTGAACAAGACTACAGAGAATATTTCCACCGCTGAAGACCCGGTAGAATTTAACCTTGGTGGCATAAATCAGGTGCAGATACATGAGTCCATCGGACTTTCCTTTGCTGCATGTCTGCGCTCATTTCTGCGCCAAGATCCGGACATAATTATGGTGGGTGAAATCCGCGACTTCGAGACCGCGGAGATTGCAATCAAGGCCGCTCTCACAGGACACATGGTTTTGAGTACCTTGCACACTAATGATGCACCCAGTACGGTCAATCGAATGCTCAATATGGGGGTGGAGCCCTTTCTGGTGTCCTCGGCTGTCAACCTTATTCTGGCCCAACGACTCGCCCGTCGGGTCTGCCTGGATTGCAAGGAGGAAATAGAAATCCCCAAAGAGACTCTGCTGGATTTAGGGGTGCCCGATGAAGAGGTGGGAAGCTTTAAATGCTATCATGGCGTTGGCTGCCCCACGTGCAGCCAAACAGGATATAAAGGGCGTATAGCTCTTTACGAGGTCATGCCCATGTATGAGGAAATCAAGGAATTGGTTCTCGTGGGCGCCTCCAGTACGGAAATCAAGCGCGAGGCAATGCGCTTGGGGATGCTGACTCTACGGCAATCCGGTATCAATAAACTTAAAGAAGGGATTACAACGGTTGAGGAGGTAGTTCGTTGCTCGGTGAAGGACTAGTTATCCGTAAGAATGGTTTTTCATCTGGAAGTGCTCCCCTGTTAAATAGATGAGCATTTAATGGGGCAGGCAGGGATCACAAAGCGATGGAATCGCAGATTGTTGGTTGTAGATTGCAGATTAGGGAATCTTTCGTTTCCTTGCTGTTTCAATCTACAATCTGCTATCTAAAATCTCACATATCTATTGTGCCCTTTGTGGTCAATGCAAGTAATCATCAAGCATAATAAAATTGGTCTAGAGCGACAGCCCTCAGACGTTTGAAAAGGAGCGACCATGCCAGAATTCGTATGGAAAGGTGTCAACCGTAAGGGAAAGAAGAAGAAGGGGGAAATGGAGGCTGAGAGCGAAAACTTTGTGCGCCTCACCCTCAGACGTCAAGGTATTGAGCCCTCAAGCATCAAACCAAAACCCAAAGACTTATTCGAAAACATTAAGTTTTTTCAGCCCCGGGTGACCGAAAAAGACATTGTTGTTATGACCCGCCAGTTTGCCACCATGATAGATGCTGGTCTGCCTCTGGTGCAATGTCTTGAAATTCTTTACGGTCAGCAAGAGAACCGGACTTTTAAAAGGATACTCAAGAATATAAAGGAGGACGTTGAGGAGGGGTCCACCTTCGCCGATGCGCTGAAGCAACACCCTGAGGTATTTGATGATCTCTTCGTCAATCTTGTGGCCGCTGGCGAGATCGGTGGTATTCTTGATATTATCTTGAATCGCCTGGCGGCTTATATCGAGAAGGCGTCCAAGCTCAAGAAAAAGGTCAAAGGAGCGATGACCTATCCCATCGTTGTCATGTGCATCGCCGTGCTAGTGGTGGCAGTCATCCTCATTTTTGTTATTCCCGTCTTTCAATCCATGTTCGCTGATTTTGGCAAGGCTCTACCCGTGCCAACCCAGATAGTTGTAGGTATAAGTAATTTTGTCAAAAACTATATTCTCTACATGATAGTGGGCGTGGTGGTGTTGATGTTTCTCTTCAGGAGATTTTACAGAACAGAGAAAGGCCGGGCACTTGTGGACGATCTGATTCTCAAGACACCGGTTTTTGGCATGCTCCTCCGCAAGGTTGCAGTGGCCAAGTTTACTCGCACCCTCGGCACTATGATAAGTAGTGGTGTGCCGATTCTGGATAGTCTTGACATAGTTGCAGCGACAGCTGGAAATAAAACCATAGAAGCGGCTCTCCGCGAAACCAGACAAAGCATCAGTGAAGGTCGAACTATTGCTGAGCCCCTGGCAGACAGTGAGGTCTTCCCATCCATGGTGGTGCAAATGATCTCGGTGGGTGAGGCCACTGGTGCCCTGGATACCATGTTGTCGAAAATTGCGGATTTTTATGACGACGAAGTTGATGCAGCCGTGGATGCGCTGACCTCGATGCTCGAGCCATTCATGATGGTTTTCTTAGGTGGAACCATCGGTGGCCTCGTAGTTTCCATGTATCTGCCCATATTTCAGATGGCCGGGGCAGTGGGCGGCTGATCCATCATGTCTGAATTGGGACAAGATTCGACAGAGAGCAAAGAGCTTCTGAGTAAAATCAAGTGGCTCATGCTTCTCAGGTTGGTTTTTGCCACCTTTTTACTGGTCGCCACCGTCGTTGTTCAGGCTAGAGCATATCCTACCTTCTTTAACACCTCACTACTCTCTCTCTACGTCCTTACCGGGGTAATCTACTTTTTGACTCTTTGCTACGCCCTGTTGCTCAAACGCATCAGAAGGCATATCCTCTTCGCTTATGTGCAAATCGTTTTAGATGTCCTTTTTGTCACAGCACTGATCTATGTCACCGGAGGCATAGAAAGTATCTTCTCTTTCATGTACATTCTCACGATCATCAATGCAGCGATTATTCTCTATCGTCGAGGAGGACTCCTCATCGCTTCAGCTAGTAGCATCTGCTATGGTTCGCTACTGGATCTGCAATATTTCAGCGTTATCCATCCCTTCTATACCCGTGCTACTAGCTTGATGACTTACAGTATTGGCTACTATTTCTATACATTGCTCATGAACATAGCCGCCTTTTACGTTGTAGCCTTGTTAAGTAGCTATTTGGCAGAGGAGCTTCGTCGCAGCAGCGTCAAGCTCAAGGCTAAGCAATATGATCTGGATCAGCTGGAATTGCTCCACCGCAATATTATTCAGAGCATCAGCACTGGCCTTATAACTCTCAATGAAAGACTGAAAATAACCTACGTCAATCCGGCGGCCGAGGTAATTTGTGGATCGGGCTCCGATACACTGGAAGGCAGGTACATAGGTGATATTTTCCCGCACATTATTCCATACTTGTCACTTAATGTTGCAGGGAATGGCAAACTTGATGGGCCCCATAAGCAGAAGGGGATTGACGTCGATTATGAACGTCAGGATGGTGCCAAGCTCCATCTAGGATTCTCGCAGTCTATTCTCAGGGAGCCGGGGGGAGACGAGATGGGTTTGATCCTGATTTTTCAGGATCTCACCGAATTTCGCCATATGCAGGAAAGAGTGCGAAGGATGGACCGACTGGCTGTGGCCGGAGAACTTGCAGCGGGTATTGCCCATGAGATCAAGAACCCTCTTGCGTCGCTTAGTGGCTCAATTCAGATGCTCAGAGACGAGGTGGAATTCGGCCCTATGCAGCAGCGCCTCATGGACATTACCATGAGGGAAGCGGAGAGGCTTAACGCACTAGTGAATGAGTTTCTCCTTTTTTCTCGACCGGAAAAAGCAGTGGACCGATCGGTTGAAGTCAGCGAGGTCATTAAGGACACTCTGGAGATGCTGAAAAACAGTCCCGAACTCTCTAGGCCTATTCGGATAGAAAAAAAGCTGAGCGATCACGTATGGGTCCACATCGATGCTCAAAGACTCCAGCAAGTGATCTGGAATTTAGTGCTCAATGCCGTGCAAGAAATGACGAACAGCGGCCGTCTAACAATTGCTACAACCGTGCGCACAAATCGGAGCGGGGCTGGGGTTCAGCAAAAGGTGGCTGAAATTTCAATCGCGGACACGGGACCTGGCATTCCCCCGGAGAATCAGGGTAAGGTGTTTGATCCATTCTTTACCACAAAGGACCATGGAACAGGACTTGGCCTCACCATTGTTCACCGGATAGTGGAGGACTATGGTGGTGAAATCTTCCTGGAGAGCGATGGACGCAGCGGTACCACCTTTAAACTTCATTTTCCTTTGGGTGCCGCAAATTCCGCAGAGTGACCCCAAAAGCTGCCTATACCACTCCTGATTTTTCATGAGATATCCTTATCTAGGGATTTCTACCACAAAGAACACAAAGAGCACCAAGGGATGCTATTTTAGATTGTGGATTGCAGAATGCAGATGGGGGATCACTTAATTCCTATTTGTGTAAATCTGCAATCTGAAATCTTAAATCTGCAATATCCTTTGTGACCTTTATGGTTCAATCACCTTAGTCCTCCCCGTGCTTATCATGGTGGCCTACTTTTCCCTGTCTTAATTTTTTGTCTTGAGCCCTTCCCTAAATCTCTCATAAAAGGAAATACATTTTTGGGGAAACTCGTGGTTACCCATAGTGCTTGACTGGACCGGGTAAATGATTTAAGGTAACGCGTTTTAAGGTTCTCAAAACAAAGTCCGTTGGTCCGGCTGACACGCTGCGAGAATAAACCACAGAGAACACAGAGTGCACAGAGATTTATATTGATAGAGTTAGTACTCCGAAATCCGAGGAGTATTATCTTGATTTAAACTCTCTCTGTGGTCTCTATGCTCTCCGTGGTTTATTTTTGTTTTTTCGAGAGGCTATAGTATGAGCGAAGAAAGTCAGGTTTTACGTCAGCGAAGACAAAAGGCGAACGAGTTACGACAGGCTGGCGTAGAATTGTATCCGAATGACTTTGTAGTTAAGGATAGCCTGGCAGATATTAGAGACCGTTACCAAGATAAGAGCGATGAGACCCTGGCACAGGAGGAAAGGATTTTTGTCTGTGCCGGTCGCATTATGTCCATGCGATCTTTTGGTAGAGCAACCTTTATGCACATCAAAGATGGGAGCGGCCAACTCCAAGTATACGTGAAAAGAGATGTGGTTGGAAAGGAGGACTATAACCTTTTTAAGAAAGTGGACATAGGTGATTTTGTCGGCGCAAAGGGAACTGTATTCCGCACCCATACGGGCGAACTTACACTGCTGGCCCAGGAGGTAAGAATACTGAGCAAAAGCCTCCGACCCTTGCCGGAAAAGTGGCACGGACTGCGGGATGTGGAAATCAGATATCGTCAGCGTTACCTCGACCTCATGGTCAATGACAGCGTCCGAGAGGTGTTTGTCAAGAGATCTAAGATCATTCAAAAAATACAAAATTTTATGAGAGAGCATCAATTTATCGAGGTAGAAACCCCAATGATGCAGCCTATTCCGGGTGGGGCTGCTGCCCGTCCTTTCAAGACTTTTCATAACACTCTTGGAATCGATTTGTATCTCCGTATTGCCCCTGAACTCTATTTAAAACGCTTGCTTGTAGGCGGCTTCGAGCGAGTTTTTGAAATAAATCGCAATTTTCGAAATGAGGGGATATCCTTTCAACACAATCCAGAATTCACTATGCTAGAGTTCTATCAGGCCTATGCTACCTACGAGGACCTCATACCTTTTACCGAGGAGATGGTTTGCACTATAGCCCGGGAGTTGAATGACAGCCTGAAGCTCGCCTATCAAGGCAAAGATATTGATCTTAGCCGACCTTGGCCACGGTACAGCCTAAGGGAGGCGCTTACGATTTTTGGCGGCCTTGAATTCAGCGAAATGGAAGATGAGGAGAAACTGAGAGAAAGGGCTAAATCCCTGGGTATCACCGAGGGGGGACAAGAAATAGGAAAGGTTATAACCAAATTATTTGATTTCTTGGTTGAACCGAAGTTGGAACAACCGACGTTTATTACTCACTATCCTCTTGATGTATCGCCACTTTCACGCCGCAACCAAGATGATCCATCCTTGGTCGATAGATTTGAGCTTTTCATAGCTGGCTACGAGATCGCCAATGGTTTTTCTGAACTGAATGATCCTGAGGACCAGAAGGAGAGGTTTCTCCAGCAAGTTGAGGCAAGGAAGGCGGGCGATGAAGAGGCGCACTTTATGGACGAAGACTATATTCGCGCCCTCGAATACGGGATGCCACCTGCTGCAGGGGAGGGCGTGGGTATTGATCGCTTAGTAATGTTGTTTACAGACCTACCCTCTATCCGGGAAGTTATTTTGTTTCCCCATCTGAGGCCAGAAAGCGATCCAAGTCGCTAGAAGGCCACAGTTATAATAGTTTAAACAACTGGCACCAGGAGAAGGCCGTGCGTCACTCTTCAATTTCAAATCTACAATCTGCAATCTACAATCTAAAATCTTCAACCTCACACTTCCTTAGTGCTCTTGGTGGGTCAGTCGCGTAAGTGCACATATTTACCGGGAACCAATTGCCAAAATGCCCTACGAACTCTTCATAGGTCTTCGCTATCTAAAAGCAAAGCGCAAACAGACCTTTGTCTCCCTCATTACTATAATTTCTATTGCTGGGGTTACGGTTGGCGTGACCGCGCTTATTGTGGTTCTAGCAGTGATGAACGGCTTCAAGGAAGACCTCCGTGATAAAATCCTCGGGGTTACCTCCCATGTGGTAATTTCGCGGTTTGACGGCAACATCTCCGATTACGAGGCGGTAGAGGCGAAGATAGAAAAGGTGCCGGGGGTGGAGGCTGCCACGCCCTTTATCTATACTCAGGTAATGATCAGTTCACGCCAGGCCATATCAGGGGCGGTGCTCAGAGGTGTCGATCCCGATACGGCCAGCGAAGTGATTAATCTGCCAAAAAATCTCCGTGTCGGGAGCCTCAAAGATTTGGCAGCTGAAAAGGGACTGAAGGGACCTATAGGTACCCCAGGAATTATCTTGGGGAATGAACTCGCAAGGAATCTAGGTGTATCACAGGGAGACCCGGTGTCGGTGATTTCACCCTTAGGCCGCCTCACTCCTCTTGGACAAGTGCCTCGGAGCCAGACTTTCAGGGTGACGGGGATATTTGACTCGGGCATGTACGAATACGATTCCACTTTAGCCTATGTATCCCTCTGGGCTGCGCAGCGCTTTCTCGGAATTGGGAACCGAGTTACTGGCATTGAGGTGCGGGCGTCTGATATTTACGAGGCGGACAAGGTGGCTAGGGCCATTAGCAAAGCCCTGGATGGGTATCCCTACTGGAGCAGGGACTGGATGAGGATGAACAAGAACCTGTTCTCTGCTCTAAAACTGGAAAAAATAGTGATGTTCATCATCCTGACTTTGATCATTTTAGTGGCTGCCTTTAACATTGTCGGGACCCTGATTATGGTTGTTCTAGAGAAGACCAGGGATATTGCCATCCTCAAGTCCATGGGAGCTACTCGCAGGAGCATTATGAAAATTTTTATGATCGAGGGAGCAGTTATAGGTTTGGTGGGGACGATACTCGGGCTCTTGGGCGGTTATACCCTTTGCGAACTATTAGCTACTTATAAGTTCATTGAGCTGCCCCAAGATGTCTACTACATATCCACTCTTCCGGTTAAAATGAATCCAGTGGATGTAACTCTCATTGCCGTGGCAGCTATGGTCATCAGCCTGGCGGCAACCCTTTATCCGGCCTGGCAGGCTTCACGACTTGACCCAGCGGAGGCCATCCGCTATGAATAGCACCGAACCCATTCTCCAAGTGAAGGGGGTTCACAAACATTTCGGCAGCGGTGAACGTCGGGTGGATGTATTGCGTGGTGTCGATCTCACCCTCTCAGGGCAGGAAAGCATTGCTGTGGTTGGTGCTTCCGGAGTGGGCAAGAGCACGCTCCTTCACATTTTGGGAACTTTGGAGCGACCCAGTGCTGGCGAGGTTATTTATGAAGGGGTTAATGTGTTAACTTTCCCCGAGACCCAGCTGGCGGCCTACCGCAACCGCTCAATTGGGTTTGTCTTCCAGTTCCACCATCTTCTTTCTGAGTTTACCGCCCTGGAAAACGTCATGTTGCCATGCCTTATCGCACGAATGAGTAAAAGAAAGTCACGAGAGAGCGCCAGAGAAGTTTTGGATCTGGTTGGCCTGAGCCACCGTATTGGCCATCGCGTTGGAGAGCTTTCCGGAGGTGAACAGCAGAGAGTTGCTGTAGCGAGGGCTCTAGTGCTGAATCCAAAGGTGCTTCTTGCGGATGAACCTACGGGTAATTTAGACACTACAACCAGTCGGAACGTTCACGAACTTCTGCTCCTTCTCAACCAGGAACAAAAGGTGAGTTTAGTTGTCGTTACCCACAATATGGAACTTGCAGGCATGATGCAAAGACAGTTGCATATGAAGGACGGATTGCTAAACGAGATCGAGTGACCTGCGGAGAGCGAGTGAGTTGTGAAATTTCGCCTTCTATTTGTTCTTCTAGGACTGTCTCTCCTTTGGACCCAGCCGCTCTATTCCCGAGCCATAAGACTTGCCGTCATCCCCCTCACCCTTTATAGCGAGGAGGACCTTACCCATTTACGCAAACCATTAATGGACGTGATGCTTAGAACCCTTAGACAACAAGGATTCCAGCCGGTGTCCGCTTTAGGGATCTTAGAAGAAAAGCCGTCGTTGCAAGCTCGAGAGATGACTGATGTTCAGGCTAGGAAAATCGGCGCAGAGTTGCAAACTAGTTTTGTCATCTATGGAAGTTTGAGCAAGATAGGGGAGCAAATCAGTTTTGACGTGCGGTTGGTGGATGTAAATAATCAACGTCCCACGACCTCCATCTATGTAACCCAAGAAGGGTTGGAAAACCTAGCCAGTGCAGTGTCTAAACTTTCTGATGAGGTTGGCATACGTATATTGAGAAGGAAAAAAATCAACAGGGTTACAGTGGCTGGCAATGAGCGCATCGAAACTGAGGCGATCAAACTAAATATAAAAACCAAGAGCGGCGACCTTTTCGATCAAGCCAAACTGCGCCAGGATTTGACAGCGATCTACAAGATGGGCTATTTCAAAGAGGTTCGCATTGAGGCAGAAGAAACGCCACAGGGAGAGGATGTGGTCTTTGTGGTGACCGAAAAGCCTACCATTAACAAAGTCACTATCAAAGGAGCCAAAGTTATACCAAAAGAGGACATTCAAACTGCTATGACCACCCGACAGTACAGTATACTCCAACGTTCAGTGTTAAAGGAAGACGTGGAAAAAATTCGGGCGCTCTATCGGGACAAAGGTTACTATGATGCAGATGTCACCTATGAAGTTAAGCCTCTTGAGGGAAACAAAGTAGATGTCTCCTTCCAGATCGAGGAGAAAAAGAAACTTTACATTCGCAGGATTACCTTCACAGGCAATCAACACTTCTCAGATGATGAGCTTAAAGATGTCATCGAGTCTTCCGAGAAGGGCGTGTTCTTTTGGCTCACCGAGTCGGGGATTCTAAAGCGAGAAAAACTGGAGGTGGATTCAGACAGGCTTGCCGCCTTCTACCTCAATTATGGTTTTATGGATGTTAAGGTTGGAAGGCCTGAGGCCACTTATGATGAACAAGGAATTTACATCAATTTTCCCATCGATGAGGGACATCGATTTCGGGTGGGTAAAGTGGAGGTGAGCGGCAAAGATATAGAGCCAAAGATAACGATTCGCGGTATGATCGAGCTGTCTAAACACAAGTACTTTGACCGCCAAGCCCTGGCAAAGGATCTTCAAAATCTTACAGATTTCTTCACCTCGCGAGGATATGCATTTGCCGAGGTGAACCCGAAAATTAACAAGGACGACACGCAGCAAGTTGTGGATGTTGACTATGAGATCAACAAAGGTGAACTCGTCTATTTTTCTAGAATTGATATTACGGGCGATACCAAGACTCGTGACAAGGTCATTAGGCGTCAGCTGAAGGTGGTTGAGGGGGCACTGTACAGTAAGGCCGATCTGGAAAGAAGTGTGAGTAATCTGCAAAGACTCGACTTTTTCGAATCGGTAGACATAGATACCAGAAAGGGGAAGACAGCCGACAAAATGGATGTCACGGTTAAAGTCAAGGAAAAGCCCACGAGACACATCTCTGCCGGAATTGGCTACAGTTCGGCAGACCAAGTCTTCTTCCAAACACAGATCGCCGAAAAAAATCTTCTCGGCCGCGGTCAGGATCTGGCGTTTACTGCGCAGCTAGGAACCCTTTCCAACACCTTCTCTCTGAAATTTACCGAACCATGGCTGTTCGATATTCCTCTTTCTATGACAATCGAGGCCTATAATTGGACGAGGGACTATGATGATTATAATAAAACTAGTTGGGGAGGAAGGACTGGTTTTGGTTACCCGGTCTGGGATTACACCAGGCTTTACCTCTCGTATATTTACGATGACGCAAAAATATCAAATGTCTCTTCCGACGCAGCCGATATCATCAAAGACCAAGAAGGAAGACTTGTCACCAGTGCCCTCAGCTCAACCTTGAGAAGAGACAGTAAAAACCACCCATTCCTTACCACCCGGGGGTCAGATAACAGTTTAACCCTGGACTACGCTGGAGGAATATTAGGTGGGGATGCGGGCTACGTCAAAGGCGAGGTCAACTCGAGTTGGTATTTTCCCCTCTTTTGGGATTGTGTGGGGTTTTTACACGGCAGGACGGGGTATATTATCAGGAATGGTGGGGAAGTGCCCATTTACGAACGTTTTTACCTAGGTGGCATAAACTCAATTAGATCTTTCGGATCAGGACAAGTAAGTCCGGTTGATCCTAAAACAGGTGACCGCATTGGAGGAAACAAGATGATCCTCTTTAATGCGGAGTTCCTCTTTCCCCTCATAAAGGAGCAGGGGGTTAGGGGAGTGCTCTTTTTTGATGCAGGTAATGCTTACGATAACGGTGATCCCATTGACTTGAGTGATTTGAAGTATGCCATCGGCGGCGGCATACGATGGCAATCCCCTATGGGACCTTTAAGACTCGAGTGGGGCTACAATCCAGACAGAAAAAAGGGAGACCCAGAGAGCAAGTGGCAGTTCTCTATGGGGGTTTTCTTCTAGCCCTTAGCCTGGATATTTCACGAATCGCCTGCTGCGACCACGGATATGGCCGTCCTTCCCGGCATCCTCGGGTGTCGGCTTCTGCGATGTACCGTTCAGGTACGCCTCGGAACCAACACCCTGCGGTTGCCAGGTGGCACGCCCATCTTCAAGGTCTCGCGACAGCGATTCGTGAAATATCCGGGCTAGATCTCACCAATGCATCCAAGGCGGAGTGAGGATATGTCCGGTATTCTGGGTGTCCTCGGATTCCGCATGGTGCGAGGTAGTGCTCGCAAATGCCTCGCGTGCGAGATCCTGAGGTTGCCTGGCGTCCGACCGGCTCGCCCTGCCCGTCGACCATGGGCTTCGGTTTCAGGCGATTGGCGGGCGGGCTCACATGGCGGGAGAGTATAGCCATCTTCACGGTCTCATGGCAGGGTCAGTGAAATATAAACGCTAGAGGGGCAAAGTGGAATTGCGTAGAGAGAAAACCTCCTATATTATAGGCTTTCGTGAGCCCTGTATGGTGAAAAGAAAAGGCTGAATTATCCGGGCCAGGGATAAGGAGAATGGACATGAGGATTTGCAAAGCGTTTTTGGCCGTATTTGTTTTTCTGACAATGACCACCCAGGGGTGGTCCGCCGAGGTTGTCAAATTGGGTTTTTTCGACAAGCAAGCAATTGTCGACCGCTCAGAGATGGGGAAGGCAGGACTGGCGACAATTAAAGCCGAGATGAAACCGATTTACGAAAAGCTGGAAGCCGCGCGCCAGGAGATAAAGGAACTCAAAGAGGAATTTAAGAAGAAAGAGCCAATATGGAGTGAAGAGGTGAAGAAGACGAAATACGTCGAGATCGTCTCCAAGGAGAAAAGGTTGGAGCAGGATGTTGAGCAAGCCAATCGCTCCCTGTCCATGAGAGAGCGGGAGCTGCTGAAACCCCTTCAGGATAAGGTGTTAGAAATTGTGGCCAAGATTGGAAAGGAAGGGGGCTACACTATGATCTTTGAAGTTCCGGGTGCAGGTATTTGGTACGCTCCAGATACTCTTAACCTAACAGAAAAGATTATTCAGGAACTAAACGCTACTTCGGTGGGCGAAAAGTCTGACGAGTAACCATTGATCACTACGCAAGGACGCACAGATTTCTGCTTAGTAGTATCAGAACCTCCACCCGTCCCCGCTACACTACACCGAGATCCTCGGCAAGGGGGAAGTGAATTGGGCCTATAGCAAACTCCGGGGTACAGAATAAGGCTGATGCGTAATGGCAAGGATGGTATTGTAGAAAGAACATTGGGGGAGTTGGCTCGCCTGGTGGGGGGTGAACTTCGGGGAGATTCTGAGCTCAGGATCAGCGGGGTGGCAGGTCTGGAGGAAGCGAAGACCAATGAGATTTCCTTTGTCGTGGGGCCCAAATATGTGGGAAAAGCACATGAGACCAAGGCAGGCGCGCTCATTGTTCCACCTAAATTGAAAAGTCTCAATAAGCCGCTCATCATTACCGATAACCCATATCTTGCCTTCGCTAAGATACTTACATTTTTTGCCCCCAAGCCCCATCCTCCATTGGGGGTGAGTAGTGAAGCTCATATAGGGGCAGAAGTTAAGCTGGGAGATAGCGTTTCAATCCAACCTAATGTTTACCTGGGAGACTGTGCGGTGCTGGGGGATAGAGTTACCTTGCACGGTGGTGTTTATGTGGGCTCGGAGGTCTGCATAGGAGATGATTCGATTGTTTATCCAAACGTTACCATTCTTGATCGGTGTATTATTGGCAATCGAGTGATCATCCACAGTGGCAGCGTGGTGGGCAGTGATGGTTTTGGCTTTGCCGAGGACGGCAGCGGCTATTTCAAAATTCCCCAAATAGGCATAGTCCAAATTGATGATGATGTGGAGATCGGTGCCAATTGCACAATCGACAGAGCCACAATGGGTAAGACCTGGATTCAGCGGGGAGCGAAAATAGATAACCTCGTCCAGATTGCCCATAATGTAGTTGTTGGAGAAGACAGTATCATAATAGCTCAGGTTGGGATTTCCGGTAGCACTAAGATTGGCAAGAATGTCATATTGGCTGGTCAGGTAGGAATAACCGGACATCTCGAGATAGGAGATGATGTGCGGGTAGGTGCTCAATCAGGAATTGCCAAATCTATTCCCTCGGGGCAAACTGTCTCGGGTAGCCCCGCAATTTCTCATCGAGATTGGCTGAAAAACTGTCAAATATTGAGCCGTCTTCCTGAACTCCGGAAGAAGATAATAAGCTTAGAAAAGAGGTTAGCTGAAATAGAGCAGGCCATAAGTTCTTAATGGAAGGGGTGTCAGTGATGATAGATGTCAGAGAAATAATGGAGATTATGCCGCACCGCTATCCTTTCTTACTGGTGGATCGGATCGTGAGCCTGAAAGAAGGAGAGGAAATTGTAGGCATCAAGAACGTGACTATCAACGAACCGTTCTTTGCAGGTCACTTTCCCGGCAATCCTATCATGCCAGGAGTGCTTATTATTGAGGCCATGGCCCAAGTGGGAGGTGTGCTTGCCTTTCATTCCAGCCCAAAAGAATGGGCTGGTAGTCTCGTCTATTTTATGGGGATTGACAAGGTAAGATTTCGTAAGCCAGTTGTCCCCGGTGACCAGCTGCGGCTTAAGCTCACCACTATCCGTCAGAAACAGAAAGTCTTCAAAATGCGGGGCGAGGCTTACGTGGAAGATACCCTGGTTGCTGAGGCAGAGCTGATGGCCGCTATCGAAAGAGGGAGAAATGAGACACCAGCAGCTGACAGCTGAGGGGACCAAAGGGCAGATTCATCCCACTGCAGTAATTCATCCCGGTGCTGAACTTTCAGCAGATGTGGTTGTCGGTCCCTATGCTGTGATTGATGAAGAGGTGATAATTGGTAGAGGCTGTCGCATTCACGCCCATGCTCATATTGCGTCCTATACAACTGTTGGTGAAGGTTGTGAAATATATTCCTATGCTTCCGTGGGTACGCCACCCCAAGATCTCAAATTTGATGGTCGCCGCACCGAGACAATTATTGGTGACAACAACGTGATCAGAGAGTTTGTCACTATTAACCGAGCCAGTGTTGGTGGGGATGAAGTAACCCGCGTGGGAGATAACAACCTATTCATGGCATATAGCCATTTGGCGCACGACAGTATCATCGGAAACAATGTAATAATGGCCAATGCGGCCACCTTGGCTGGCCATGTGACTGTGGCTGACCATGCAACACTCGGGGGACTCTGTGCCGTACACCAGTTTGTCCGCATTGGAACCCACGCTTATATAGGTGGTAAGACCGGAGTAACCAAAGACATCCCACCTTTTATGCTCGTATCTGGCCATAGGGCTAAGCTTTACGGGCTCAATACTGTTGGTCTCAAGCGCAAGAATTTTTCTCCCACGGTGTTGAAGATCTTAAAGCAATGCTATCGCATTTTATTTTTCACAGAAAGGACGCTCGCAGAGGCTCTGGAAGTCGCTGAGAGTCAGTTCGGAGATGTGGAGGAGGTGAAGGTGTTGGTAGATTTTATCCGTGGATCTCAGCGGGGGATCACCCGCTAAGCGATTTCGGATTTCGGATTTGGGATTGGGGATTTAAGATTGAAGTAGCCTAAAACGGAGAGTCATATATTTCGCGAATCTGAGACCTACACGTTGGAATTTTGTTCACTTCCTCAACTCTGGGTAAAAGAGGTGAAATCGCTTCAAGGAAGAGAGTCAAGCAAGCCATGAAAAAGATCGGTCTCATTGCAGGTGGAGGTCAGTTTCCTATTCTTTTTGCCCGCGCTGCGCGCAAGAATGGTGTTGAGGTTCTGGCGGTGGCCCTAGAAGGAGAGACCGACAGGCAATTGGAACCGGAAGTAGATAGATGTGCTTGGGTCAGTCTGGGTAAGTTGGGGCGAATGATAGAGATTTTTGAAAAAGCCCAGGTCTCGGAAGTGGCCATGGCCGGCACTGTGGCAAAGACCAAGCTTTACAGCAAAATCAGACCCGACTGGAAGGCGGTGAGACTGCTTGCTCGAATGCTACACAAAAAGGATGATGCAATTCTTAGGGGTTTTACCGAAGAGTTGGAGAGACACGGCATCAGAGTGAGACCGTCAACCATCTTTTTACCAGAGCTACTGGCCCCCCCAGGAATTCTTACCCGACGAAAGCCAAATTCCCGGGAGAAGAGAGACGTTGAGTTCGGTTGGAACCTAGCTAAAGAGATTGGGAAGCTGGATATTGGTCAGTGTATTTTGGTCAGGGATCAGGCAGTACTTGCGGTGGAGGCGATCGAGGGAACTGATGAAGCCATCCGTCGCGGTGGCCAGTTAGGCCAGAGTGAAGTGGTAGTGGTGAAGGTGTCCAAACCTCACCAAGATCTACGTTTCGATGTGCCAGCTGTGGGCTTACAAACCATTGAGACCATGAAAGAGGTGGGCGCTTCGGTATTGGTTGTGGAGGCAGGGAAGACTTTGATGTTTGACAGGGAGAAGATGATCCAGGCAGCTGACGATGCCAGGATTGCAATCCTTTCCATGTCAGAAGGCTGGGAGGAAGTCACGGCCCGATCTGGCTTCACCAACGAGCACAAAAAGTCACACCTGGCTGAGGACGAAATGTATGGAACACCTTTGCCTTTGAAGCCTCGAGTTACAATCAACCCATCGGCTCTACGGGTGGCAGTTGTGGGAGTTGGGTACTTGGGTCAGTTTCACGCAGAGAAATACGCGGCCATTGCAGAGACCAATCTGGTGGCTGTAGTTGACTTGGAGTCCAGTAAGGCCGGCCGGATAGCTGATGATCTATCCTGTAAAGCCTGCTCTTCGCACCGGGAAATCATTGGGGAGGTTGAAGCGGCTAGTGTAGTAGTTCCTACCCAAGATCACTATCGAATCACCCGAGATCTTTTGGAGGCCGGTGTCCACGTTTTGGTGGAAAAACCCATGACGGTCACCCTGGATGAGGCGGATTCCCTAATCCAACTATCTAATACGAAGGGACTTGTTCTTCAGGTGGGACATCTGGAAAGATTCAATCCTGCAGTATTAGCCGCAAGAGAATACGTGCACCAGCCGCTATTTGTGGAATCTCATCGATTGGGCTCCTTCAATGAAAGGGGCACTGAAGTAGATGTTATTCTAGATCTCATGATTCATGATATTGATATCATCTTGAGTTTAGTTCCTTTTCAGTTGAGAGACATCAGAGTGGGTGGGGCTAAGGTTCTTACTCCTCATACTGATATTGCCACAGTACGCTTGGAGTTTGTCAATGGCTGCATAGCCAACATTACAGCCAGCCGAATTTCTGCCAGGAGAATGAGGAAAATCAGGATATTCCAGCCGGATAGCTACCTTTCTCTAGACTATTCTGAGAGGGAAGTTGAATTGTTTCGCAAATTGGCTGAGCGAGGTGCAGATGGATTTCCGGAAATAGAATACAAGCAGCTGCCTGTTGCTGATGCCGACCCTCTGGAGGAACAGCTCCGATCTTTTTCTGAGTCCGTGCGTACTGGCAAGAGACCGATGGTAGGTGGAGAGGAGGGGCGTAAGGCCCTTGAGGTTGCGACGCGAGTGAGTGAATTGATTAAAGAACAGATGAAGAGCTTGGGAGTTGCCTTCGGCTTGCCCTAAAATACATGACTCCGAAAGGGGAGACTAGGTAATTATAGAGAGGAACGTAACCTCTAAGGACACAAAGATTTAGGATTGAAGATTGCAGAATGCTTGGTCTTCTAGTTCCAGCTCACGCAACTCTTCAATCTCAAATCTCAGATTTTCTTTGTGCACTTGGTGGTAGGTAGCTTTCAGGCAAAAAGAGTGCAGCCTCTTTTGCCGAAAACAGGGCCAAAAGTGGCTATTAACAAACGGGTTTTGATAATAGCTGGGGAAGCCTCGGGGGATCTGTACGGTGCCAATCTGGTGAAGGCCATCCGCGCCGTTGATCCCTCTATCTATTTTTTCGGGGTGGGGGGCTCGCACATGCAGGAAGCTGGGGTGAGACTCCTCCGTCATGCCGAGGAGATGGCCGTAGTTGGTTTGCCCGGAGCGAAAAGGCTTTTTACGATTATCGAAGCTTTCAGGGAGGTTTCAGCGAGCCTGATCCACCGGCGACCAGACCTGGTTATTTTGATCGATTATCCTGAATTTAACCTTATGGTAGCCGGTAGAGCCAAAAGGCATGGCATTCCGGTCATGTACTACGTGAGCCCACAGATATGGGCTTGGCGGTCGGGAAGGATCAACACCATTCGTGGTAGAGTGGACCGGATGGCGGTGATTCTTCCCTTCGAGGAAAAACTTTATCAACAAGCGGGAGTGAAAGCCTCCTTTGTCGGCCATCCGCTGCTAGATATCATGGCATTGGAAAATAAAGGGGGGTCGCTCGATAGGCGATATGGCACGAATGGATCATGTCAGTTGATTGGTCTGCTTCCGGGAAGTAGGGGAAGCGAAGTGTCGAGGCTGCTACCAATAATGCTTGACACAGCAGCCCTTCTCGCCGACATGATCCCCAACGTTCACTTTCTTGTGCCCTTGGCCCGCACCATAAGCAGGGAACAGATTAATCCCTATTTGAACGGAAAAGATCTGCCCCTGACGGTGGTTACGGACAGTACCCATGAAGTTATTCGGGCATGCGAATTGGTTGTGGCCGCCTCGGGTACGGTTACATTGGAGGCGGCAATCCTTGGAACCCCCCTCGTGGTGGTGTACAAAGTGAACCCTCTGACCTATTGGCTTGGAAAAAGGCTCGTCAAAGTGAACCATGTTGCCCTCGCCAATATCATAGCAGGTGAGACAGTGGTGCCGGAATTAATCCAGCACGAACTTACCCCCGAACGGGTTGCTCGGGAGGCTATAAATATTTTCCATGATGACATGCGTAGAGAGTGGATCAAGAGACGGCTACGAGATGTGCGCGACCAGTTGGGAAACCCAGGTGCTTCTGACAAAGCAGCAGCCATAGCCCTAGAGTTGATGGGTGCAGGATAATTATTCCATGAATCTCTATCAGCGATTACTGGAGTTGGTCAAACCATACTGGCATCGTCTGGTAATTGCCATGTTGTGCATGGTGGGAGTAGCTCTTTGTACTGCGGCCTTGCCGTATTTGATAAAGCCGGTTATAGACGACATTTTCGTGAACAAAAGAGAGGAAATGCTCAAATTTCTGGCCATGGTAGTGCTGCTGGTGTTTGCAGGTAAAGGCCTGAGTGATTGGGGTCAGGCTTACTTCATGAGTTATGTTGGCCAGAGAGTTATAGTTCAGCTGAGGCAACAGCTGTACGATCATCTGCAGAGACTGCCTCTCTCTTTTTTCGATAAGATGCCGACAGGACTGTTGATGTCTCGGGTGACCAACGACGTCAACCTGATCCAAGGTGCGGTGTCCAACGCAGTGACCGGCATACTCAAAGACCCATTGACGATTGTCGGCCTGGTAGCCGTTATGTTTTATCGGGATTGGCAACTTGCTGCTGTGGCTATGGTAGTGCTGCCTTTTGCCTTTTTCCCCATAGTGAAGTTTGGCAGAATGCTTCGAGGAATAAGCACAAAGAGCCAAGAATCCATGGGTGACATTTCCATAATCCTGCACGAGACCATAGGTGGCAGCCGCATTGTTAAAGCCTTCGGGATGGAGGAGTATGAAAAAGAGCGTTTTTACAAAGAAAACACTCGATACTTCAGATACTTAATGAAGTTAGTCATGGTGCGGGCCCTGTCTTCTCCCCTGATGGAATTTATGGGAGGTGTTGCTATTGCCTTAGTCATTCTCTATGGAGGTCACCGAGTTATCCAAGGGGTGTCCTCACCAGGGGAGTTCTTTTCCTTTCTAGGTGCCTTGCTCATGGTTTACGAGCCGGTAAAGCGACTGAGTAAGGTAAACAATGTGGTACAAGAGGGAATGGCGGCAGCTCACAGAGTCTATGATATTTTGGATACCCCCCCAACCATTGAAGACAAGCCAAAGGCTGTCCCCTTGAAACCCATGGCAAGTAAGCTAGAGTTTCGTAATGTCAATTTTAGTTACGACAATGAACCCGTTCTGAAAGATATTAATTTGCATGTGACTGCTGGCGAAGTAGTGGCAATCGTGGGGGTAAGCGGGGCAGGAAAGAGCACTTTAGTGGACTTGATTCCAAGGTTTTACGAGGTGACCGACGGAGCCATTTTGATTGACGGAGTTGACATACGTGACGTAACTGTTAGCTCGCTTCGGGGCCAAATAGCACTGGTAACCCAACAAACCATCCTCTTTAACGATACAGTTCGAAATAACATCGCCTATGGAGATATACGCAAGAGCGAACAAGAAATCATTGCTGCCGCTAAGGCGGCAAATGCGTATGACTTCGTGATGAAAATGCCACAAGGCTTTGAAACAATCATAGGCGAGCAAGGAGCGCGGCTTTCGGGCGGAGAGCGGCAGCGGCTATGCATTGCCAGGGCCCTGCTCAAGAACGCGCCTATCCTCATTCTTGATGAGGCCACCTCATCATTGGACAGCGAAGCGGAAATGGAGGTGCAGAAGGCCTTAGAAAATCTCATGTCGGGGCGTACAACTCTGGTTATTGCCCATCGACTTTCCACCATAAAGAATGCCGACCGCATAGTAGTTATCTCTAATGGTCGTATTGTAGAGGAGGGAGGGCACGATGAGTTATTAGAGTGCCATGGGGAATACTGCCGCCTGTATGATATGCAGTTCTCCCAGGTCGATACTAACGCAGCAGCTAAAGCCAAGGTGATTGCTGCCGAGAGAGGGAAGGGATAACCACCAAGGACACAAAGATCACAAAGTTTAAAATGTTTGTATTGTCCGTACTCTTTGTGCTCTTTGTGCTCTTTGTGGTTCACCTTAACGGTGTTGCTGGCGTTCACGGCGGTTCGTAACGGTGGCGGTTGACAACCTACAACCATTGTCGGACCTTCCCCATGTTTTGGCTCTATAATGCCCTGTGGCTTTTGGCCTTCCCAATTATTCTTGGCTATCTTGTTCTCCAAAGCCTATTAACCGGGAAATATCGTCGCAATCTTGGTCATCGTTTGGGTTTAGGGCTCAAGGATCGGATAAAGACGATAAATCGGAGGGTGATTTGGGTCCATGCCCTTTCCGTAGGTGAGGTGCTTTCCGCGGTTTCACTGCTTTATAGCTTAAAAGATCAGTTCCCTGAATATGAACTGTTTTTTACCACCACTAGCGAAACCGGACAACAGATCGCTCGGGAGAGAATGACCTCGCTGAATTGCCACTTCTCCTACCTGCCGCTAGATCTCTGGTGGATTGTTCGGAGGACGATGAAGAACATCGAGGCCAGTCTTTTTGTGCTGGTTGAAACAGACCTTTGGCCGAATCTCCTCTGGTCTCTGGCAAGGGATGGAACGCCTATCGTTTTGGTCAATGGTAGAGTCTCGGATCGATCCTTTCCTCGTTATCGGCTAGGCCTCCGATTTATCACTAAAGTATTCAATACCATTGATGTCCTCTGCATGCAGAGCGAGGAAGATGGAAGACGGATGAGGACGCTGGGGGTGGAGGCTTCCAAAGTGAGGATCACTGGAAACATGAAGTTCGATCAGCCCTTAGCCGAATCGGTTGACCAGGAGAGAGACCAGCTCATCAAAGAGCTGGGATGGACCCCACCATCAGCCACCTGGGTTGCAGGTAGTACGCACCCCGGGGAAGAAAATAGTATACTTGAGGTCTACGCCAAGTTAAGAGAGGAATTTCCCAGTCTCAGTCTCATACTGGCCCCAAGAAGCCAACAAAGGTTCAAGGAAGTTTTTAGTCTGGCAAAGCAGAGAGGCTGGCTGACTGTACGTCGAAGCCAACTACAGGGGAAAAATAGCAGGG
>JAJDNB010000242.1 GCA_022340905.1 Deltaproteobacteria bacterium
TCGACAAACCTGTCTGGTTACTGTGTGTGAGCTGTCATCCCAATCAGGCTGACGGCAGCCATGTGATTGCCCCTTATTTTTGGGGGACCAGGCATCGCAGGCATCCGACCCACGGGGTTCCAGACCCATCAAGAAAGGGGCGTGAACTCACCTGTGCGAGTTGCCACGATGCCCACGCCTCTGACTCCCCCAATTTTATCACGAAATATGACACCCGGAGCTTTGATCTCTGCATAAAATGCCATATGCGGAATAAACCCTGAAGGGATTTCCACAAAGTGGATAAAGTAGGAGGCGAGACGAGGAGGAGAGGACAGAGGACAGCAAGTCAATTAGGAAACTAGAGAATTAGAGAATTACGCAAAAATGTCGGAGATCAGGCGACAGACGACAGCAGTTCAGGGTTCCAAGTTCCAGGTTCAAAGTTGAGATAAGGTATGGGCTGAAGTTTTCCGTATAACCAATAACGGATCACATCTTGTTCCGTTTACCGTTCACGGCTTCTACGGTTTTCCGATTTTTCCGATTTCTACGAATTGACTATTTGACCATTTGACGAATCGACTAATTAACTTGAGCCTTGCTCCATGCCCTATGCCCAAACAGAGATGCCTAAAAATAAGAAGATCGTCCTGTATAATGAATTTTTTCCCTTGATCCCTATAATTTTTTGTATTATATGAAGAATTTTAGTTCGCAAGTCGGCAGGGCTTTTGAGGAAAGTTTCCTTTGCCAGGGTGGCGGCCTGAGACTTGGAACAATACTTTTTTGAGGAGGTCAACGCTGTGGCAGAAGGGACTGTTAAATGGTTTAGTGAGCAAAAAGGGTATGGTTTTATTGAGCAAGATGAAGGAGGGGACATATTTGTTCACCACTCCGAAATCAACATGGCCGGTTTTAGAACCCTTGCAGAAGGGGACCGGGTAAGCTTTGAGGTGGGCGAGGGCACGAAAGGGCCCGCGGCCAAGAACGTCACGAAGGTCTAGTTACCAACTGCAGACCTCTATCATGGGCATCTCTTTTGTTCTAAAAGGGATGCCCTTTGTTTTTTGTCTTCACGGAGCATTCAAAACTCCTGACTTCAAAGAGCGTAATTCTGAGGACCAAGTCTGTTTAAACCCGCCGGGGCAATCTCTCCACAGAATTAATGAGCATCCAGCCAAAGAAATACTCCTTTTACCCCATTTATCCACCACTACCTAATCGCTTTAATTATGGTAGCTGATTAGGGGATGAATTTGTGCAGAAAATAGTGCAGCAATCCAAGCCTAAAGTGGAGGTGTTACTGTGGCAGAATTTTTTGTTGCCTTAATTGTTGCCCTTCTGGTGAGTGTTCTTTTCGGCTATGCCCTGAGGCGGAGAATACCGCGGAAGGGTTTTTTTTGGTTCTTTTTGATCCTCTTGTTGGCCACCTGGGCAGGTGGTATGTGGATCGGTCCGTTCGGACCGTCCTTTAGGGGGATATTCTGGTTGCCCTTTGTTTTGGTTGCTGTTGTGGTGGGAGCTTTTCTCGCTGCAATTGCACCCCGGCGTGCTCCCACGGGCCGCATCGAGACCCTGGAAATGCTTGAAGAAATAGAACAGAAGAGAAAATTGGAGAAACTCACCTACATTTCATTTGGTGTGTTTTTCTGGGTAGCCTTATTCGCATTAATTACGGTGATCATTGTGCGTTATGCCTTGTAGCTTAGGCAGTGGTGACAGTGCTGGCTTGAGGGAGAAGTAAAAAATTGTAGGTCTCCTCGACGGGTTTAGTCTTGGAGAAAGGACGGAGGCTATGAACAATCTCAAAAAAACACTTCCCGACGGGTCTCAAAGTAAGAGAAGCTTTTTCTGGCTTGGCCTATTGCTCTTGCTTTTTCTCTTCTACTTTGGATCCTACCTGCAGCCGCATGTGCCAGAGATCTCCTACTCCGCTTTCAGGAAACAGCTGACCGAGGGGAATGTGTCCTCGGTGACCGTCCAGGAGGACAAGTTGTCGGGTAGTTTAAAGAAGCCGATGGAGCTGGGCTCCGGTGAGAATAAAATTGGGATCAAGGAGTTTAGAACGATTCTGCCCTCCTTTGGCGACCCCAAACTCTTGAGCCTTCTCGAAAAAAATAAAGTCACCATAAACACCAAGAGCGAAGAAAGGTCATGGTTTACCACTCTCATCATCGGCCTGCTTCCCTGGATCCTCATCATCGGTTTTTTCGTGTGGAGCAGCAAAAGGCTCCAACAGCGCATGGGGGGACTCGGTAAAGGGGGACCCTTCTCCTTCGGCAAATCCAAGGCCAAACTCTACCAGAGGACCAGCAGCGATGTGACCTTCAACGATGTTGCTGGTCTTCGCAACGCAAAAAAAGAACTCAGCGAGATCGTGGATTACCTCAAGGACCCTTCTAAGTTCAGAAACCTCGGTGGAGAGTTGCCCAGAGGAATTCTGATGATCGGTCCCCCAGGGACCGGCAAAACCCTTATGTCTCGGGCTGTGGCCGGCGAGGCCAATGTTCCTTTCTACAGCATAAGCGGCTCTGAGTTCATTGAGATGTTTGTGGGGGTGGGCGCATCGCGGGTGAGGGACCTGTTTGAAAAAGCAAAGAAAGATGCGCCCACTATTATCTTTATTGATGAGCTCGACTCCATTGGTCGAGTGCGGGGTACTGGCCTCGGAGGCGGACATGACGAACGAGAGCAGACCCTCAACCAAATCCTTGCCGAAATGGACGGCTTTTCAGAGCATGAGTCGGTGGTGGTCATAGCCGCAACCAACCGGCCGGACGTACTTGATCCAGCCTTGATCAGACCGGGAAGATTCGATCGCCGCGTGGTTCTCGATCGACCTCACAAACGAGCCCGTAAGGAGATTCTCGAAATTCACACCAGGAAAACACCCCTGGCGGAGGATGTTGACCTGGAGGTTGTAGCGGCCACGACCGTGGGCTTTTCCGGGGCCGATATCAAGAATCTCGTCAATGAAGCGGCGCTCCTCGCCGGCCGCAAGGACAAGGATAAGGTAGAGGCTGAAGATTTTGAGCTCGCCCTGGACAAGATCCGCCTCGGTATCGAGCGGGAGGACTACATAAGTCATGAGGACAAGGAGATTATCGCCTATCACGAAGCGGGACACACCCTCATGGCCGAACTCTTACCCAAGGCGGACCCGCTGAAAAAAGTGTCCATTATTCCCCGGGGCCGGGCGCTGGGAGCTACAGAACAGCTGCCTGAAGAGGATCGTTACAACCTGAGCCGCAGTTATCTTCTCGATCGCATTGCGGTTATGCTTGGGGGGCGCTCAGCGGAAAAGCTGGTATTCGATGACCTTACTTCAGGGGCAGGGGACGACTTGAAGCAAGCCACCCAGCTGGCCCGCCGTATGGTCTGTCAGTGGGGGATGAGTGAGAAGCTTGGCCCGGTAACCTTTCGGCAGGGGGAAACCCATCCTTTTCTGGGACGAGAGATTGCACAACCCAAAGACTTCAGTGAGGAAACTGCCAGGATAATCGACGAAGAAGTGCGCAGAATCGTGCAGGAGATGGAAGAGAAGGCAGAAAAAACCATCCATGCCAACCGACAGAAGCTGGATGTCCTGGCACAAGCTCTGGTAGAGCACGAAACATTGGAAAAAGAGGAAGTCGACCAGCTACTGAACTCATCCACTGGAGACGCGGATGAGCGCGCAGCGGCAAACTAGGTGATCATCCAATTTACCCATTTGGTACGGTAATTTTTGGGTAAAAACTTTTGGGAAGACTCCTGATTAGTTTTCTCCAGTACGAAGGCCAACCAACTCACTATTTTGCTGGAGAAGTTCGGCACGCATTTTGGGCAAACCTTCCGGGTAGTTTGTCTGCAGGAACTGAATGAGCTTCTCTCTCACCTCGCAGCGCAAATTCCAGGCTTGAGAGGCATCTGCCGCACTCACCAGAGCTCGTAACTCTATGGTGCGTTCACTAGTGTTCGTTACCTGCAAGGTGCAGACTTGCTTGTCCCATAAGGGCGAACTCTCCGCAATCCTTTTCAGTTCCTCTCTCACTGCTTCAACCGGAACCGTGTAGTCCACATAGAGAAATACTGTGCCCAGGAGATCGGCTGAGATGCGGGTCCAGTTCTGGAAGGGTTTTTCAAGAAAATACGTCATGGGCACAATGAGGCGACGCAAGTCCCAGATCTTTACCACCACGTAAGTCAAGGTAATATCTTCTATCCGGCCCCATTCGTTTTCCACGATCACCACATCGTCCATTCGGATGGGCTGGGTGATGGCCAGCTGCAGACCCGCCAGCAAGGTGGCAATAGATTTCTGGGCTGCGATGCCGACGATGATACCGACGATGCCTGCTGATGCCAGAATGGTTGTCCCAAGCTGGCGAACCTTTTCGAAGGTCATGAGAGAAATTGCCAGAGCCACCACCCCTATGACCACGACGATAACCTTTCTAAGGATCTGGATTTGGGTATGAATTCTTCTGGCTTCAAGATTGTCTGCTACATCAACTCTGAATTGATTGAGAATCTGCTCTTCAGCAAAGTGGGTGAGCCTGATAAGCAGCCAGGCAACCGAAAAAACCAAGAGAAGGTTGAAAGCCTGGTTGGAGAAGAGAAGGATTCGGGGGGGAACTTCAACCAGGGGCAGGAAAAGATTAACCAGCAGAACAAAAAGAATCAGCCAACCGGGTCCACTGCAATGTCTCGCCAGTGCTTCAAGCCGGTCAGCCCGGGTCCTTCTGGCTATTGTTCGCGCCATTCGAAACAAGAGATAGTGAATAATCAGGGTCAAGACTATCGAACCGCCTAACGCTCCAAGAGCCCAGAGCAGGGTCTCCCAGTTTTGAATGAACTCTTTCATAACCACCTCCATATTGGTTTGATATCTATTGCCGATTCAGATACGCGGTACCAGCTTTCATCGCCAAAATTGGGTACTGGGTTAATCAGGTCTTTGCTGTATATAGACTCTCACCGTGCTGTATTGGCACTGCAGAGCATCTCCAGATAATAGCGGTTGCCCATCCCAGCCTGAGTCACGTAAAAAAATACAGCAACCTTCCTTTCATCATACACAAAACACCCCATTATCAAACCCCGATCACTCAATTACAATCGTCTCAGTAAGGTTCACATGTACCATCCCACAAGTTCAACAGCAAATTGTAAAAGGAGGAATAATCATGCAAGAATTTGGAGAGTTGTATCAGAGCGCCGACTGGAAAACGGAAAAACACGTGCCGGTCATTGAGTGCCCCGAGCAGGTAAAGGCAGACGAGTTCTTCGAGGTCAGGGCATCAATAGGAAAGGAGGTTGCCCATCCCAACACCACCGAGCATCACATTAGGTGGATTCAACTGGTCTTCAAACCCGAGGGTGAGAAATTTGCCTATCAGGTGGGGAATTTTGAATTTACCGCCCATGGGGAATCTGTGGATGGCCCGGACACCGGCCCGGTCTACACAAACCACACAGTTACAGCCGGCATGAAGCTAAAGAAGTCCGGAGTCCTCTTTGCTACCTCTTTCTGCAACATTCATGGCCTGTGGGAAAACGAAAAACCAATCCAGGTCACCTAGCCAATCAAGCACCAGCGGACAATTTGTGTGAGGGATGGGACAAATGGGGCTCCTTTAGATCCCCCTTAAGCGAGGGGGGCTTTCTGTAACTTTCTGTGGTAAACTGTCTGCTGGAATAGAGCCCCTTTTGTAAAAGGGTTGGTCTATCCGCCATCGTCCGCCTGAGGCGGATTCCCCGCGACTGCCCTTGAGACAGGCAGGCGAGGCGGGCGAGAGAGGATATTACTGCCGGTGATGGATAAAGGGATAACAATGCGGTTGAGGAACAGCCTTACGGGGAATAAGGAGGTCTTCTTCGCGGAGGACAACCACGTCTCCGTTTACGTCTGCGGAGTCACTCCCTACGATATCACCCACCTCGGCCATGCCTTCACTTACACTCATTTTGACGTGCTGGTGCGCTACTTGCGTTATCTCGGGTACCGGGTAACATATGTTCAAAACCTTACAGATGTGGACGATGATATTCTCAGGAAGGCGAAGGAATTCGGGAAAAACTGGCGATTACTGGGAGAGAAAAACGCTGACCGCTTCCTCGAGGACATGAAATGGCTGGGCAACCTGCAACCCGATATATACCCGCGGGCCACCGACGTTATTCCAGATATTATCAATCTTGCACAGAACTTACTTACAAAAGGTTGGGCCTATGAAAAAAACGGCAACGTCTATTTCAAAGTCTACTCTTATACGCCCTTCGGTCGGCTGAGCAAGCTCCCTGAGGACCAGTGGCTGATTGTCGCCAATGAGCGAGGTAACCATCCGCAAGACCCCAACAAGCAGAACCCCATTGATTTCGTTCTCTGGCAGTCCGCACGAGAGGGCGAACCTTCCTGGCCTTCCCCGTGGGGGATGGGGCGACCTGGCTGGCATATCGAGTGCAGCGTCATGTCCATGAAGTTTCTCGGCAGTCCTGTGGATATCAAGGGTGGAGGTGCTGACCTGATTTTTCCCCATCATGAATGTTCTCTTGCTCAGTCCGAGTGCGCTACCGGGGAACCCCTGGCACGATACTGGGTGCATACCGGCATGGTCAGGTACAAGGGTGAGAAAATGAGCAAGTCTCTGGGAAATATGGTTTTTGTGAAAGATCTAAAAGAGCTTGGTCCGAATGCGACGCGCCTCTGCCTGCTCAACCATCACTATGGCCGCACCTGGTTGTTTGACGAGGATGAGAAAAAGAAGGCCACGGAGCAGGCAGGACTCTTTCAAGAAGTCTGGCGTCGGCAGTCGGGGCACGGCAGCCGTCTCGCCCCGGAGCCCTACGAGAAACGTTTGCAGGATGCCCTGGCTGACGATCTGGACACGCCCGCGACGCTGCGCATTATGCAAGACCTTTCAACCGACATCCTCAGAGATGACTCCCGGAACGTGGCCGATGCCAAAGGGCTGCTCAATCTTGTCTGTACTATCTTGGGGCTGGAGATACGTTATGGGGGCTGAAGAGGTGGTCAAGAACTCCCCGGTTTCAGTAGTACCGATCATAGGCAATGAGACAAAGTGACACTATTAAGCAGGAGATTTCTTATGTCTAAGAAACTACTGGTGGTGGGTGGAGGCGCTGGGGGGCCCAGCGCCGCGGCCAAAGCAAAACGATTGGATCAAGATTTGGAAGTCACCATTCTGCAAGCAGGTGAGCACGTATCCTATGCCGCCTGACCGACCCCCTACTACATCGGTGATGTAATCAAAGATGAAAGTGAACTCATCGCTCGCACACCCGAAGCTTTTGAAAAGTCAGGCATAACGGTGCGTCTT
>JAJDNB010000245.1 GCA_022340905.1 Deltaproteobacteria bacterium
TCCCTGGTCAACTTCTTCTGTAATTTGTCGCAGATGTAGTTTACACAAAGTACCTCACGGGCCGTGAGCTTACATCCATTTTTCCCCAGAAAATAACAACTATTGCCGAGGGGTTCATGATTTTGCACACCACAACCCAGAAGAAGATTGATTAGCAGAAGTACTGTGTCATACTTGTTTTCTATACCGGCGCCACAACAACTTCCCCCTTCTTTTTCCTCGCAATTTTTACATTCGGCCGCAACTCCTAGGGTGAACATGCTCTGGTTGGTATTTTCAATGCAAGTGCGGAGTTTTCTCAGGAGAGCCTGAATTAGAGGATCTTCTTTGAGCCAATTGCCACAGACTTCGAGTTGTTGGTGTGCTTGGGCAATTTTTTGCTCAATGGTTCGGGAGGTCGACAGATCGTCGTTTTTTCCAATCATAAGTCTTCATCTACCTTTGGAGCAACAAGATAACCTAAGAGGAGCGAATTTCCAATGGCGATCTATTCCCTTTAGGGAACTACAGTTTTTAGGCCGACTTCTTTTCAAGATTTTTATAAGATTGGAGTACTGGAGCCATCAAATTTCGGATTGCAGATTTCGGATTTCGGATTGAAAATAAAAAAATACAAATCGAAAATTAAACTAAATCCGCAGTCCCCATTCCCAAATCCGCAATCTCTTTGCTCCAGCATTCCCACGTGCTTACCTGCCAATCAACGATCGTAAGACCCTGAGATTCATCTTATCTTCTTTCAGATCCTTGCCCTTTGGGGTTTCCAGGACCATGGGGTGGTGTTGGAAACGTGGATCGTTAAGGAGTAAGCGAAAGCCCTCCAAGCCTATCTTCCCCTTGCCAATGTGTTCATGGCGATCCACTCGCGAACCTAGTGGCTTCCTGGAGTCATTCAGGTGAAAGAATTTCAATCGCTGCAAACCGATTATCTGATCAAAGAGAGAGAACGTCTCTTCGTAGGTTTCAGCGGTGCGAAGGTCATAGCCCGCGGCAAAGGCATGAGAAGTATCGAAACAGACCCCGAGACGGTCTCTATTCTGAGACTCCCTCAAGATGAAGGAGATCTCCTCGAATGTGGAGCCCAGATTCGTGCCTTGCCCTGCCGTGGTTTCTATGAGTACCGATACGGTTTTGGTAGCTGAGAGACTAATGGCACCGTCCAGGTTGTGGACGAAGCGTTCGAGACCGGCTTCCACACCTTGGTTCCGGTGGGACCCGGGGTGAGCGATAAGAATGGGAATTCTCAATGCAGCAGCTCGCACCAGTTCATCGGCAAAAGCAGTTACTGACTTCTCTGCTGTCGTCTGGTCTGGGGTGGCCAGGTTGATAAGATAAGAATCGTGGGCTGCCACAACCAGCCGGTCGTTCTTTTCCCATTGCAGATGAAAATTTTTTATCATTTCGGAGGTAAGTGGAGGGGTCTGCCACTGCCTCTGGTTACTAAGAAAGATCTGCATGGCTTCACCTTTAACCTTGCGGATACGGGTGAAGGCCAGATGCAAGCCGCCGGCAATGGACATGTGAGCTCCCAGTAAGGGCACCTCGGTCTCCTTGACTATTTATTCACTGCCCATGTTAAGACTTTTGTCTTGAAACTCAACTTTTTGAAAGTCTCTTCCAAAGAAGGCAAACCAGAGGGTACCCATGACACCGAAGGAGGAGGCCACTAGGAAGTTTGTTGCGGGGCTTATCTGCCAGAGAAATGCTCCGCCGAAGGCTGCAACGGAAACGAACACATCTCGCACAAGATAATACAGGCCGAACATCCCTGCCTTGCAGTTTTCTGGCGCCAGATCCATAATCAGCGCCTTTCGCGTGGGTTCACCGAACTCTTTAAATCCTCTCAAGATAAAGGCGAGGACGAGCCACTTGAAAGAATGACAGAAGAGAATGGTGAGAGGAAATAGAGTGAAAAAAACAAAAGTCACCACCACGAAAGGTTTTTTTGTTGTCTTATCAGCAAGATATGCCACAGGTATATAGACGAGCACGGCCGTGGCCATCTCAATGCTGGTGAGGACACCGAACTGCAAGGCGGAAATAGGGGAGGAAATGGTTTTCATACACCAGACGACGACAAAGGCATAGGGGATCTGTTCGCAGTAGCGCACTAGAATGTCCGATACCAAGAGCCGTCTAAGGTTCGGAGCCATTAACCCAAAGAGTTTTAAGGGATTCTTCTCCGGCACATAGAGACACTCGTCCTCGGGCTTTTGCGGTGGGTCATTTTCAATGAGTTTCTGCTGCAGGACAATTGCTACGAAGGAAAGCAAAAGAGCAAAAACAAATGCCGCCCGAACCCCGTCGCGTTCCCCCCAGATGCCAATGCAAAGACCTCCCAGCACAGGGCCCACGGCCATGGGAATTCTTCGAACCAGAGAATGCATACTGACTCCCATGGTCCTTTTGTTTAGCGGCAGTACTTTGCTAATGAGACTCATGGTGGCGGGAAGAGAGATTGCTGACCAGGAAATGAAAAGAGCTGCCCCAAGCAGAACAGCCTGCCAGGCAGGGAAGATGATGACAATGAGGAACCCTCACATGGCGACGATATTGAATATGAGCAGGGCCTGTTTGGTGCCGAAACGGTCTGACAGATACCCTCCAGGGAAGGCATAGAGAGCCGAAAGCAGGTTATCCATTCCGTTCAGAAAACCAATTGACAGGGCGCCGGCTCCTAGGGCCAACAGGTAAATTGGCAGAAACCTCTCGGCCATCCGTTCTCCCATACCTACAAGAATCACCATGAACAGCATGCCAACTGTGCTCCTGGTGAGACCCAAGAAGACGGAAACACGGCCTACCCGCGCCATAGAGCTTTCCTTATGAGAGGTGCAAAAGATTTCATTTTTATCTTTCGCAGTTTAGCATGATTATAGTACTTTTTCTTTTTTGACCTATCCCGGCAGACGAATTAAACACTTTGCGGTTGGGTAATGCCAGATTAGACTGATTGGACGATACTTGTGTTACATTCACTTTTTGTTTGCGATTCCAAGGAGTTTTGTAAAAGGGTGGACGACGAGAAATTTCGAGATTCTTGGCGGAATTCATTCTGTTTTAGTCACGGAATGAGGATGACTTTGAGTGGTATCCCGATGGATAGATGGTAGACAATAATTATTAAACTGGCAGGTGGCGGTTATATGGAAAAAGCTGCAAGAATACTGTTGTTTCAGCAGGTTGATGTTTATCCGGTAACCTGCGAGCGACTGTCAGAGGGAAGATCGAATCTGGAGGTTCTCAGGGCGGTGATCCAGGGCGGGTCAAAGATAATCCAGCTGAGAGAGAAAGAATACGCCAAAAAGGATTTGTTTAACCTGGCCGTGAAGTTCAGGGAGATTACCACGCAAGCCGGGATTTTGCTCATCATCAACGATCATCTAGACATCGCTCTTGCAGTGGATGCGGATGGT
>JAJDNB010000077.1 GCA_022340905.1 Deltaproteobacteria bacterium
CAGCAATCCATCTCCTGGCCAATCGTCGTATTTTGGTGCCTGAGACCGTCAGTCACCTGGACCTGCGCGCCCTACTAGCCTCCGGGATTGCCCTTGATCTGCCGGACGGCAAGAGGCTGGCCCTGGGGATCCTAAAAAAGAAGAGTCCCTATGTGGGCAAATCGGTTCAGGAGAATTTTCCAATAGCTGACCAAGAAGACCTTGAGATTGTTGCTGTCTTCCGTGAGGGACACACTCTTCTGCCCCGCTCTGATCTGGTATTAAAAGCGGAAGATCGCTTATTGGTCCTGGCAAAGGAAGAGAGTTGGAAGGGGCTTGAGTCCCATTTTGCCCCACTGGCGCAATAAAGGGGACACTGCCTGATAACGATTCGGTGCTAGGGGACATGAGATTGTCTGCCCCGATTTCAATGGGTACTGAGCTGTGTGCCGGATTTTTTATGAAGGAGTAGGTATATGCCAGGTTTGCTTGGTAAACTGAGACGCTGGCAGTTGTCCCGGCGTCCCATCCCCGAAAAATGGCTGGCCATTTTGGAAGAGAGTGTGCCTTTCTATCCACGGATCTCAGGTGAAAGCAAACAGCGCTTCCTCGAAATGCTCAAGATATTCATCTGGGAAAAGTACTTTATCGGCGCTGGCGGCATGATGATCACTGATGAGGTGAGGGTGGTGATTGCCGCATGCGCGGTGAGACTGGTCTTACACCTGGACCTGTCATACTATGACAGGTTGACCGAGATTGTGGTGTATCCTTATGTCTACCATCACCAGGATGAAGAGGTTGCAGTCCTGGGTGAGGCTCGGAATTGGGGTACAGTGGTTCTATCTTGGCCTGCAGTTCTCCAAGGTCTTGCCTCCCCGAACAGCGGTCATGAAACAGCCACTCACGAATTCGCTCACGTGCTGGATCGGGCCGACGGAGTCTTCGATGGCACACCCAAGTTGAGGGCACGGGCAGACTACAGGCCGTGGGCAGAGATCATGGGCCGCCACTACCTCAATCTGCGGAAAGGGGATCCGCTCGAGGGAAGAGTCCTCCGTCAGTACGGTGCGATTAACGAAGCTGAGTTTTTTGCTGTGGCAACAGAGGCCTATTTCGAGAGGCCGGAGCTTATGAGGGAGCTGATCCCCGATTTGTACACTGAACTCCAGGCATTCTATGGAGGAGATCCTGGCTTTTTCGAGTCCAGTTTCAGAGAGAGTGGATCATCTGATAACCAGCATATGTAGCCCGACGGCCCCAAAGAGGGAAAGTGTAGACCCGTGAATGGCCTCTTTATAACCGTTACGCCCTATATAGATCATTACGGCTATTTGGCCGTATTCGGTGCGATTTTGCTGGAAGATTTCGGCATGCCAGTACCTGGAGAGACCTTGCTGATTGCTGGCGCCCTACTGGCCTCTCGAGGGAAAATGGACATAGTGACGCTGCTATGGATAGCTTGCATTGCTGCCATTGCTGGCGATAATATAGGCTATGCCATCGGCCGCTTCGGAGGACGGGGGCTGGTGTTACGCTACGGCCGCTATGTGTTGATAACCAAAGGGCGACTAACAATAAGTGTGCGCGTTCTGGAATAGCCTCCCTGATGCCTGGGTCACAAAAAATACCCTCGAAGAAACTCCAGAGACAATAAGGATAGAGTCTTGAGATGTAAGTGTATATAATTAACAAGTGTAGATAATCACATAGAACCACTAGAGTTTTGGGGAGATGACCGTGAGCGAGGACCAAAAATCTGGCTCTACCCAGATTATCATCAATGAAGCGCAGTTGGTGCTGGCTGAGAAAAGGACCGCCCTGGCAACCGTGCGTACGGCAATCGCTGTTCTGGCTCTCCCCCTTTCCATATTTAGCGTTCTCATTGCCACTTCAAAACTCTATAATCCCGATAAGGTCCTGTATCTCCTCATACCCGTATCTATAATCAATACTTTGCTAGTGGTACTGGGTATATACCTAATTACCAGGTCCCTCATTCGTATTCGACGCTATGAAAAAATGATTTTGCACCTCAAGCGAAGACATAGTGAGGTTGCAGAATATATCGACTGAGGCAGCAATGACTCACTTTGGCGCAGTCTGCTGAGCATTCGCATTCTCATGGTGGTATTTCAAGGCAAAGGCTGAAATAAAATAATGAGTTCGGCAGATGGATAAGAACGGCTCACTGGGCTACTGGTCAGTGGTAGCAATCGGCGTGGGTGGCATGGTGGGCGGTGGCATATTTGCGGTTTTGGGACTGGCGGTACAACTCGCCCATGGAGGTACGCCAATCGCCTTTACTCTGGCCGGCATTGTAGCTCTGATAACCTCCTATTCCTATGCCCGTCTGTCGGTGGCCTATCCGAGTCAGGGTGGTACGGTGGAGTTCCTCAACCAGGCCTTCGGTCCCGGAGTGCTTGCAGGAGGGCTTAACGTTCTTCTATGGCTAAGCTATATCGTCATGCTCTCTCTGTATGCCTATGCCTTTGGCAGTTATGCTGCCAGCTTCTTTCCGCAAGGCTCTCAACTGTTGTGGAAACATATCTCCTTGAGTGCTGTGGTTGTTTTGTTGACTTTCCTGAACGTTCAAGGCGCCGACATAGTGGGTAAGGCGGAAGAGTGGATTGTGGGGACCAAGGTCGTCATTTTGCTCTTATTTGTAGGCATCGGTATCTGGAGCGTTCAGCTGCACCGGCTTGCTCCCGTCAGCTGGAGTCCTCCTCTGGAGTTGGTATCCGGGGGAATGATCATCTTTCTCGCTTATGAAGGTTTTGAACTCATCGCCAACACCAGTGGTGAAGTGAAAAATCCAGGCAAACTTCTGCCTCTCTCCTATTACTCTGCAGTCCTATTTGTCATCATCCTCTATGGGCTCATTTCTTTGGTAACCGTGGGGAACCTTTCTGTCAGCGCTATCGTGGGCGCACGGGATTATGCCCTGGCTGAGAGTGCACGACCCTTTCTGGGAAGTTTCGGTTTTGTCCTCATTGCCATTGCCGCATTGCTCTCCACCAGCTCGGCCATCAACGCCACCCTCTATGGGGCCGCCCGCATAAGTTATATTATCGCCAAAGAGGGTGAGCTTCCACAAATCCTGGAGAAAAAGGTGTGGCACCATCCTATTGAGGGATTGCTGGTCACTGCCGCCGTCACTTTGATAATTGCAAACTCTCTTGATTTGTCCAGCATATCGATGATGGGAAGTGCGGGATTTTTGCTCATTTTCGCTGCAGTCAATGGTTCCAATGTTATACTGTGCAAGGAGACTTCGAGCAGGATGTGGATCTCAGCTCTGGGTGTGGTGGTATGCATTATTGCTTTGGGAGCTCTCGTCTGGCACCAAGCACGTACCGAGCCTGCCAAACTCTGGGTCCTGCTGATCATGGCCGGACTTGCTCTTGGCGCCGAGGCCACCTATCGCTTTGTGGCGAAAAGGGAGCTCAGAAAGCCCCTACAAAAGGAGCACGGCGAATGAGGCTGCTGCAGGACAGAGGTAAAAGCAATGTGGGGCGGGGAAGGTATCAGGGGATAAGAAAAATTTCTTCGTACTCCTTACTTTACGGCAGCTGGTGGGGAATTCAATTTTATCCAAAGTTGGTTGACTTTCCCCATTGCCTGAGTGGCCTACCTGGGAAATCAGTCTGGAGGTTATAGAAAGCTTGGAAAAACACGGCTTTTCCTTCGGCAGTCTTCGAGCGCGGCTGATTTTGCTGATCCTGGTGGCAGTAGTGCCGGCAGTGGCGGTGACGCTCTATAGCGTCTTGGAACAAAGACGTTTGGATGTGATATCCATCGAAAAAAAGTTGGCGCACCTGACCAACCTTGAAGCCCGGCAGGAGAGACAACTTCTGGAGGGTGGTCGGCAAATCCTGCAAGCAATGGCAAATTTCCTTCAGAGGACTGACGGCAATCCGCACCATTGCACCTCCTTTTTCGCAGATCTCTTGCAGCATTACCAGCGATTTGCCAACCTCGGCGCGGTGAAGCCCGACGGCCAGGTTCTTTGCAGTGCAGTCCCTTTGTCCGTTCCCACTGATGCCAGTGATCGCGTTTGGTTTCAGCGGACAATGGAATCCAGAAAGTTTTCCTTCGGCGACTATCAGATTGGCCGGATCACCAAAGAGCCGGTGTTGGTCTTGTCCTATCCTGCCTTCGGCGCTCATGGGGAGATTCTGGCGGTGGTGTTCGCTGCACTCAAACTGGAATGGCTTAACCGGTTAGAACTGTACAAGGAAGCGGATTTGCCTGCCGGCACAACTCTCACCAAAATGGACGGTGCCGGAGTGGTGTTGGCTCATCAGCCCGGCCCCGAGAGTTGGAGAGGAAAACAATTTCCCATAGAAAGAGTAAGAAAGCTGGTACTCAAACAAGGTCACGGTTTGGTTGAAGGAAAAAATCCTGAAGGTGTTTCTTCTCTCTACGTATTCGAGCCCCTCCTCAGTGGTTGGCACAACAAGGAGGTTTATTTGATTTTGAGCGTTCCCGAAAAAATCGCCTTGGCAAACTCCAACCGCGTCCTGTTTCGCAATTTGACAGGTATGGGGATCATGGCCATGGCCGCTCTGATAGCGGCCTGGTTTGGTGTGGAAAAAGTAATCGTCAAACCGGTTAATGCAATGGTCAAGGCGACCAGAGAATTTGCCGCCGGTAACTTGAGCGCCCGCATCGACATTGCCAGTGGCCTAGACGAACTCAACCATTTGGCCTCTGCTTTCGACCAGATGGCCGAACGGCTGGAACAACGACAGGCAGAGCGTGATAGGGCAGAGAAGGAAATCAGAAATTCGAGGGAACAATTACGTAATCTCTCGGCGTACCTTATATCTGTGAGGGAAGAAGAGCGAACCCGCATGGCTCGCGATATTCACGATGAAATGGGACAGAGTCTCACGGCCCTAAAAATGGATATCTCTTGGCTGAACAGACACTTGCCGGAGGTTGATGCAGGCTTCACCAGCAAACTCTCATCCATGGAAGAGGTCATCGACAGAACTATACAGACCGTGCAGAAACTGTCCGGCGAGTTGCGCCCAGGCATACTGGACGATCTTGGGCTGGCTGCTGCCATTGAATGGCAGGCGGAAGAATTTGAAAATCGCACCGGAATCCAGTGTGAGGTCGCTCTGAGCCACGAGGAAAGCGTTCTCACCAGAGAGCAATCCACCACAATGTTTCGCATATTTCAGGAGACGTTGACCAACGTTATTCGCCATGCTCAGGCCACCAAGGTTGAGGTAAGATTGAAGAAGCAAAAGGGCAGCATAGTTTTGGAAGTTACCGATAACGGCAGAGGTATTACTGAAGCAGAGATCAGCGATCCCAAAGCGTTCGGTTTGATCGGCATGCGCGAGCGTGTAGACTTCATAGGCGGCGAGATTACAATTGCTGGCTTCCCTGGTAAAGGAACAAAAATAATTGTACTTTTGCCATTGAAGGCTTAGCCTGGATATTTCATGAAATATCCAGGCTAGGGAGGAAAATTCAGATGATCAAGGTACTGGTGGCAGACGATCACCCGGTGGTGCGTGAGGGTCTCAAACAGATTCTTGCCGAGGCACAGGATATAGAAGTGGCGGCTGAGGCAGAGGATGGCCATAAGCTTTTGGAAAAGGTGCGAGAGCAAGGTTTTGACGTGGTTGTCATGGACATAACCATGCCTGGCCTAATGGGGCTAGATGCCCTCAAACAACTTAAAAGTGAACATCCCCAGCTTCCCATCCTCATCTTGAGCATCCATCCGGAGGAGCAATACGCCCTGCGGGTTTTGCGAGCGGGTGCAGCCGGTTACCTCACCAAAGCAAGCGCTCCCGACAGTTTAATTGGCGCGATAAGAAAGGTGTATCGCGGCGGCAACTATGTGAGTCCAGCGCTCGCCGAGAGATTGGCTGATGAGTTGCGAGGAGATATAACAAAGATGCCCCACGAGACCCTGTCAGACCGTGAATATCAAGTAATGTGTTTGATAGCCTCAGGAAAAACCGTAACCGAAATCGCCGATCAGCTGGCACTCAGTGTGAAGACTGTCAGCACCTATCGCTCCCGCATACTAGAAAAGATGAGAATGAAGACCAATGCAGAGTTAACCCACTATGCCATAGAGCATAAGTTAGTGGACTAAAGTGATAGTTCTCCCTCCCTCAGTCCAGCCTCGCTCAGTCCCTGGCCACCGGACAGTCCCTTGTCCTGCCTCACCAATTTTTTCTTGTTCAATAGAGCTTCATGGCTGTGGAAGAGGTAAAGCGACAGAAAAACGTTCCCATTTCCTTCAGCAAAATCAGCCAAGGACCGATACCGGCGGCCTGACCGGAGCCCTAGAGCAGATACCTTAGAAGAAGGTACCGGCCGACGAAGATAGTGGATCTTGTCAATGGAGGTCCCTTGAGAGAGAAAAGAGCACAAGAATTACTGCCTTCTGGCAGAAAGAATACTCAGTTCACCTTAATGATCTATCTCACGGAGTTTTGATAAAAGACTAGTAGCAACCATAATTAGAGACCGTTCAATAATTCCCTTTTTGAATGGTTTGCAGCCTTGCATTACCTGGATCCCCGCCTGCGCGGGGATGACGGGCAATCGGGCACTACCGTCATTCCCGCGAAAGCGGGAATCTAGGGGATAAGCAGACTTCTACGGAGAATTTGTTGGGGATAACTATTCAAAATACCGTGTCATAAGTAATTGATCTCTCAGACTAGAAACATATTGAACGGTCTCAATTAACTATTTGAGGGATAAGGATGAAGTCCCGGTTGAAATGGCGATTGATTCTTGTAAGCTTGGCTATGGTGGGCATAGCCGCTTTGCTGGTGGGGGTCAGTATTGTCTTTCTCGACTACCTGGTGAATTTCTGGTGGTTTGATTCGCTGGGCTACGGATTTTACTACCTGCTGAGACTATTCTATCGCTACCTCATATTTGCCCTTATAACCCTCTTGTTTTTTCTAATCTTTTTCCTCAATTTCCGCATTGCCCTGCGCTATCTCGGCAGCGCTTCACCTTCGGCAGTTAGCAAGAAATACCAAGGATACGAGAAGCTGGTGAGAGTGTTTCGTAGAGGATCTCCCTGGCTCTATAACCCTCTGGCCCTGGTTCTTGCTGTGCTTGTCGCTATCCCTCTTTTCCGCCAGTGGCAAGGGTTCCTGTTCTATGTCTTCGGGCCCGATGCGGGGATCACCGATCCTGTCTACGGTAAAGACATATCCTTCTACCTCTTTTCCTATCCAATATATACCCTCATCCAGCGTCGTCTGCTCTTTGCCTTTCTCGTCCTGCTCCTTGGACTTGCCTTGATCTACTGGCTCGAGCATAGATTAATGTCTAGTATCGGCAGGAAGCTACCGCGTGGGGCCAAATGGCATCTGAGTCTTTTGATACTTCTGGTTTTTTTCATCGAAATATGGGATTTTTTCCTCCAGCGTTACTCGCTCCTCTATGGCAGCAGTCATCAACCGCTTTTCTTCGGTCCCGGTTTCGTGGAGATGCACATCATTTTGCCCCTGATCTGGGGGACCCTAATTCTCCTAGGGGCCACGGCCTTCTCTCTGGTCTATGTCATCCACGCAAAAAAATCTTGGCGACGAGGTCTGAAGGTAACCCTTGCCTTCGGAATGCTTTTCGTCCTTTCCCTTGCCGGACGACATTCCACTTTTCTGCCAAAGATTGTGGAAAAATATTTGGTTAAACCCAGTGAGATCTCTCGGGAAAAACCTTTCATCGAGAGCAGCATTCGGGCGACTCTGCAGGGGTACAAACTGGAGGAGGTGGAGATAAGAAAGTTCAACCCCGAACGTCTGCCCAGGGATATCGACGCTCCGAATGTGCGGCAAACTCTCCGCAACATTCCCCTTTGGGACAGAGGAGTTCTTGCTGATGTGTACCGGGATCTGCAAGAACTGCGAAACTACTACGTCTTCCCGAAAATCAACGTGGGCAGATACCCCATCGGGGAGAGAAAACAACAAGTCTTTCTGGCGGCACGGGAACTCGATTATACTCAATTACCGGGGGGAGCAAAAAACTGGATAAACCAGCATCTCTCCTATACCCACGGATACGGGGCGGTAATGACCCCGGCGAGTCAGGGGGCAGATGAGCCCATCGCCTGGTTTCTCAAGGGAATCCCGCCTCAGTCGGAGTATGGTTTCACCGTCAAGGAACCCGGAATTTACTACGGACTGGGAACCTACACTTATGCAATTGCTCCAAACAGCGCCGGCGAGATGGACTATCCCAAGGGAAACGATAATGTTATGACAAACTACCGCGGAAAGGGGGGTGTTTCGGTTTCTTCATACTGGCGAAAGCTCCTGTTTGGTCTTTACTTCCAGGAGAAAGACATTTTCTTTACCAACAAGATTAAGGAGGACAGCAAGATTCTCTTTCGGCGCAATGTTCGGCAGCGGATTCGCAGCCTCACTCCCTTCTTTAGCCTGGATAGAGCCCCCTATTTGGTGGTTACCTCGAAAGGCTTGTACTGGGTGCAAGATGGTTACACCACATCGTCATGGTTTCCCAATGCCACACCTCGGACCACGGACAAGGGACGGATCAATTACATGCGAAATTCGGTGAAGATTGTTGTAGACGCTTACAACGGAACAGTAGATTTCTATATCGCCGACCCCGCAGACCCCATCGTTCGAGCCTACGATCGTATGTACCCTGGCTTACTCAAAGAGCTGAGCCGAATGGACAAGGATATCCTCAGGCATATCCGCTATCCTCAGGATTTTTTTGAAACCCAGATGGCAGTCTATGCCAAGTACCACATGACCGATCCATCTGTATATTACGAACAGGAGGATGTCTGGGAATTTTCGAACGCCCGGGGGGATAAGAGCGTGGGCACTGAGGTATCTTACTTTGCCACCCTGGATCTGATAGAGCCTGGCAGGCTGGACTTTCTCCTGTTACTGCCGATGAATCCCAGGAATCGTGATAACTTGCGAGCCCTGGCCGTTGGCGGCTGCGACCAGCCATACTATGGTAAGATCATCCTCTATGAGTTTCCCAAAGGTGAGCTGGTCTACGGCCTCCCCCAGATCTACGCTCTGATCAATGAAGAGCCGAAGATTGCCAAAGCATTCACCCTCTGGGACCAAGCCGGTTCTCAGCTGGTGCAAGGCATAATGCTCATCTTGCCAGTGGGTAATACCATACTCTATATCCAACCCATTTATCTCCAAGCCAGCGGCAAGATAAAAATACCGGAACTCCAGCGCATTATCATGAGTCAGGGACAGATTGTGGTGATGGAAAAATCCCTGGAAGAGGGCTATGCAGGGCTCAACAAACTAACGGCTAAAGAGGAGACAGCGGTTGAAAGTCGTTTTCCTGCTCTCTCTCCAGCTTCTGAGAAAATGGGCAAGGGTGGCAGCTCCGGTGTTTCATCGGGGGAAAAATCACCTGGGGATGAAACCAAGAAGAAAAACTAAAAGGAGGAAATGTTACGGTTGTGGTGGTTCAGCGCTTGCCTTGCTGCACCTCAGCAAGAGCCACTGCTGCTGTGATCAATGACAGATGAGTAAGGCCTTGGGGGAAATTTCCTAACATTTCACCGGCCTCGGTGTCGTATTCCTCGGAAAAGAGGAGAAGCTCATTGCCAGTGGAAAGCGCACGTTCGAACACTTCCCGCGCCTCATCCAACCGGCCCTGCCGGGCTAGACAATCCACCAGCCAGAAGGAGCACGCCAGGAACACGCCCTCCTTTCCATCCATGCCGTCGTCCCCGATGGGATAACGGCGGATGAGCCCGTCTTCCCCCAACTCTCTTCGAATCAAATCCACCGTGCGGATCATGCGCTCATCGTCGTAGGCAACGAATCCCACCGTTGGCAGCAGCAGAAGGGAACCATCCATAACCGGGTGGTCAAAAGCCTGGACAAATACACCACGCTCGCGGTGGTATCCCTTCTCTTCCACAGCCCTCCGGACTTCATCCCGTGCCTTCCGCCAGGCCGGAACAGGAGCCTTGCGGTCCAGCTCTTCCGCCAATTTGATGCCACGATCCAAGGCAGCCCAGCACATGACTTTCGATTGCACGAAGTGGCGCGGCTTTCCCCGGATTTCCCAGATGCCGCGGTCGGCTTCTTGCCAGCAACAGAAGGCCTGGTCCACCAGCTCCACCAGGAACTCCCAGTAGTCATCATCAGGAGAGTAACCCCGGGAGTGCCAGCGCCAGGATAGGTCCAAGAGCTCACCGTAGACGTCCTTCTGAACCTGGCTGCGGGCTGCATTGCCCACCCTGACCGGTTTTGCGCCGCGGTATCCTTCCAGATGGTCGATCTCCACCTCCTGCAAACGCCGTTCACCCCCGATGCCGTAAAGAATCTGGAGCTGTTCCGCACTGCCCGCGGCACTGCGCTCGATGAACCGGCGAAAGCCGTCGGCCTCTCTTACGTACCCCATCTCGCCCAGGGAGCGCACGGTAAAACAGGAATCGCGTATCCAGGAATAGCGATAATCCCAGTTGCGCGATCCCCTTGGAGCCTCCGGCAGAGATGTGGTCGCCGCTGCCGCTATTGCGCCGGTGGGAGCATTGGTCAGCCCTTTGAGGACAATGGCAGAACGGTGAACGTAGTCAGCGTAAACCGTGCTGGTTTTCCCTCCCTTTGCCCACGACTGCCACCACTCGATAGTCTCCTCCAACCGGCGATCCAGCTCATTGACATCTGGCGGTTGCACCAAGCCTTCGTCCAGATCCTCAGGTTTTCGCCAGAGTATGGAAAGTCGCAGCCGTTGCCCCTCCTCAACCGAGCAAGTCCCGGTAAGATCGTGGCGGTGTTTCATCTCAACAGGAAAATCCCCGGAGATAAAGAGACCGTCGCTTCCTCCGATGGCGATATGATGACCCTTGTCGACCTTTCTGATCCAAGGTTTCACCGCACCATAGTCGAAGCGTGCAACCAGCTCCAGGTTGAACCTTACCCGACCAGCAACGCCTTCAACGATCCGCAAGATTTGGCGGTGAGGATCGTGTTCACCTCCTCTTCGCATGGTGAAACAATCCAAGAGGCGGGCCTGACCGGATTCTGTTTTGAAGGTGGTCTCCAGAACCAGAGTGTTCTCAAGATAACGCCGGGAGGCAATGAAACCAGAGGGGGGCGCAATCTTACAGTGGCCCCCTGTCTCCCATCCCAGGATGCGGCCGAAACAGCTTTTGGAATCGAGGCGGGGCATACAACACCAGTCGATGGAGCCTGAGCTGGATACCAATGCGGCAGAGTGGCAGTCAGCGATGTAACCGTAGTCGCCAATTGGTGGGTAGTGATTCACGTTCATGGGATAGTGCTTATATGCGGAGGAGTCAACCTGTGACCACCACTAAGAGGACAACAATTGCAATTCCGGCAATTGCCGTCAGCACGGTAAAGAGAATCCCCAGGGACAGACCGTAACCAGGTTCAGTGCTTCCCTCTCGTTGATAACGAAGAGCAAAAGAACTGTATCGTACCCCAGCCACCACCGTCATCAGGACTCCCAGAATAATCAAGGACGTGCCTGCCCAAAAAGAAAACGGCTTGGGGTGGAATTGAGCGCCGGAGCCGGCAACTAACTGACGGACAAATAGCCCGAAGCGATCCACCACGAACCCCAGGGCCATCAAGGCCAATGCCGTGCGAACCCAGGCAAAGAGGGTCCGTTCCGCTGCAAGGTACACAAGACGTCGCGCCGATGTTTCCGTATCGGAAGGGCTTGTCAAGATTCCCTCACTTCCTTGTTCGCCTGTCGAAATTAACCTCCTAAGAGTTGGGCCTCCATAAGTGGCCCGCCACGCAAAGCACGCTGCGGTGTCAGAAGTCCTGGCCCTATGTGGTAATCGCCACGACGTCAAAACAAGAATGACTGCGTGACAATCACTGGATATTTTTAACATTTTTTGCAGGTATGCAAAAGTACTATTTCCGTCCCATAGATGACGATGTCTCTCAGGGGATGACCTTTTGCCAGTAGGGTGACAAGAGAGAACATCCGTCGGTAAAACATCCCCTATGTCGGCTGATGAGGTAGGTCTCACCTGAAGGCAACCTCTTTTAGTTCAAGGGGGGCTCTCAGAATGGCTCGAGTACCATTGCCCGGTCTTGATGTAATCTCAAAAGACCCCTCGAGGTGTTCCAGCCTCTCACTGATACTAAAAAGGCCAAAACCGCTGCTGTTCCGCAGGCGACGAGTGATTTCCGCAGGATCAAAACCAATGCCGTCGTCTAAGACCTCTATCTGCAAATAGTCATGGTCCTTCGCTAGAGAGATGCTCACATGGGTGGCCTTGGCGTGTTTGACGGTGTTGAACAACAGTTCACGGACACAGCGGAAAAGCAGAACGGCAAGGTCCTCAGGGAGCGCTCTGTCTTCCCCAACCCGGGCGTACTCGATCTTTATGCCGTACAGATGCTGCATTCGACTGGTGAGGCTGTGCAGTGCTGCCTCGATCCCTATGTCGTGGAGAAGAGGAGGGCTGAGCTCAAATATGAGTGATCGCATCTGCTCCAGTGCCTGGTCAATGAGGGCGATACTCTGGTCTAGTCTTTTTTTATCAAAGCGAGTTATTGGCGTGGCCTCCAGTTCCTCGAGGTAATACTTGCACAAGACCAAGGATTGCGCCACTGAGTCATGTAAGTCTGTGGCCAGGCATCGCCGTTCCCGCTCCTCGGTCAGAACGAGTTCGGAGGTAAGGGATTTTAGTGCTTGTTGTAATTGTTTGCGTTTCCGTCTCTCTTGTTCGAGTTCTTGTTCTGCTTTCTGCAATTCCTCAGTCCGGATGGACAACTGAAGGTTTAATTCCTCGAGGGCTTTGTGCAGCCGCATCTCTGGGTCTTTACATTCACTCTGCCCATCTTTTGACTGCCCTAATCGGCTGGGGAGATCAACGAGTCTGTGCGAGTATTCTTTTTTGGTGTTATGGGCGTCTTTTGTCATCTTCTCTAAGTCCTCTGGCGAATCTTTCTTATGGTTCTCACAGTGGTGCAACAGACAGCCACTTGCTTCGAAGCACCACCTCCTTACGCATTAGGCGGTATATTTCTCCTCTGGGGAAGTGAGTACTGAAGTTTCCCCGTGAGCAAATCATAAGTGCCACCGTTGAAAAGCTAAATCGGTATCTGTCTGATTCTGTTGTAGGACTGAAAATTCTTCTGCTGTCGGTTTTTGTCTTACAGAGAGGGTCAGCCTAGATACGATGTGCGGGAAGACTCCAGCAGCCATCTTAGATGTAGGACGGATACCGACAATAAAACCCGCAGGATTCCTACAGCAGAATCAGACAGCCCCCGATACCAACGAGGTCCTTGCCGATTTACTTTTGAACAAAACGCCACACCGTTGTATGTGGCGCGAGGACTTTCACAGCTAAAAGGAGGTGAGTGAAATGAAAAGATTACTTTTGCTCATGTTGCTTTTCGGAATGGTGGTCACTTTGAGTCCGGGATACGCTATGGCTTATAGCGGTCCCTCTTACTATGCCATGGGTAGCATGAACGGCGTCAAGTATCTCGCTGGAGGTGTGGGGTTGAGCGAAAGAGCTCACATGCAGGAGATGGGCAAGAACTACGATGTAAAATTGGTTTTTGCCGGCCCCGGCCGGGCCTACCTCGCCGATGTCCAAGTTGACATCACGAACAGCAACGGCATAAACCTAATCCAGAGAGATTCTAATGGTCCGTGGTTTTTCGCCGAGTTACCTGCCGGTCAGTACACCATCAGCGTATCCCATAATGGCAAGACCCAGACCAGGAAACTGGTGGTGGGCAAAACCTCACAAGAGGAGACCTTTCATTTCAAAGCATAAGGTCTGACCGTTCGAGGCCAAAGTCCTCATTTTGGCAAGATGATGGAAATCCACTCCAGAGATGCCTGGCAATCCGCCTCTGGAGTGGATGTCCCTCACAAGGAGGGGATTGTTGTGTCTATTTCAGGGTAAATGGGAGATAGGGTGTCCTGTACACAAAAATCAGGGTTTTGCCCTATATGATTACCCCCAAATTAAGATTACTCTGTACCATTAATCAAGAAGTATCTTCCCAGATAGATTGTATCAACCTCGATCACAATAACGAGTGAAGGATGTATTCGGTGAACTTGCTGCTCCCTTCCTTCTGGCCTTTCGCTCTCTTTATGGTATTGGTTTTTTTGCTGGTAGCCTCGATGCTGGTGCTTTCGGCTGTGCTGGGCCAGCGCCACATGGAGCGTTCCACTGGGGAACCCTATGAATCGGGGATTGTCTCCACAGGTTCCGCTCGCTTGCGCTTCGATGCCAAATTTTATCTTATGGCAATGTTTTTCGTAGTTTTCGACCTGGAAGCGGTTTTCGTTTACGCCTGGGCCGTAGCAGTTCCCGAACTCGGCTGGACGGGATATGGAGAGATACTGGTCTTCATCACCATTCTTATGGTTGCTTTGATTTATCTCTATCGTTCGGGTGCTCTGGAGTGGGGAACAAAGAAACATGAAGCCCACAGGAGGAGACGGGGAGCTACATGAAAATCATTAAGGACATACTGGAGGCCAAGGGACATGAGGTCTACACCATCTCGCCTGATGCAACGGTATATGAAGCCCTGAGCCTCATGGCTGAAAAGAATGTCGGCGCACTAGTGATTCTCGAGGGGGAGACGTTGGAGGGATTGATTTCGGAGCGGGACTACGCCAGGAAAATCATTCTCAAAGGAAAATTCTCCGAGGATACTCCCGTGCGTGAAATCATGTCCGGGGGACCAGTGACTGTAACCATAGATGACGATCTCGAGCAATGCATGGAACTGATGACGGACAAGCGCGTCAGGCATTTGCCCGTAGTGGAGGAGGGGCGGTTGATTGGTATTATTTCCATTGGCGACGTGGTCAAAGGCATCATCGACCACAAGGAATTCATCATCCAGCAGCTGGAAAAATACATCAAAGGGCAGCAGTAGAAAGGGATACAGTGGTGCGTTGGTGGCTGAGCAAAGTAAGGATGCCATTTTCTGCAGATTCGGATCACCACTCCTCGGAGCATATGGTTCGGAGGAATGTGATTCTTGCTAGGTTACAGGATCTTCTGGCCTGGGGCCGGAAGCACTCGTTGTGGCCTTTTAATTTCGGCCTCTCTTGCTGCTATGTGGAGATGGCAACCGGTCTGACCAGTCGCTATGACATAGCACGCTTCGGCGCCGAGGTCATCCGGGGAACACCGCGCGAGGCCGACGTAATGGTCATTGCCGGCACCCCCTTTGTCAAGATGGCGCCGGTTATCAAAAGGCTCTATGAGCAGATGATGGAACCCCGTTGGGTTATTTCCATGGGGTCGTGTGCCAATGCGGGTGGCATGTACGACATTTACAGTGTGGTTCAGGGAGTGGACAAAATCCTGCCGGTGGATGTGTATGTCCCGGGGTGCCCGCCGAGTCCGGGCGCTTTCATGGAAGGATTAACCCTGCTTCAGGAGGCGGTGGGAAAAGAAAAGCGCCCCTTGAGCTGGGTGCTGGGAGCGCAAGAGACCGAGAAAGCAGCACCTCTCTCCATGAGAGACAGCAAAAGAGCCGAACGCCAGAAAATCACGGTTTTGCGCTCTCCCGATGAGGTCTGAGGTCCACCCCCTTTACACAGTCTTCTCGGAATCAGATGAACGGATCGGTCACTATTGTCGAAGAATTGCAGAACAGGTTCGGTGCTGCCAATGTGAGCGAACAGGCCACCTGTGACGAATTTCCCACCGTGTGGGTTCCCCAGAACAGAGCCCATGAGGTTTTGCGTTATCTCAAAACAGAGGTGAACCGGCCCTACGGTATGCTCTATGACCTCAGTGCAATCGACGAACGGCTGCGGGCCAATCGGCCGGATCAGCCTGAGAGCGATTTCACCCTGGTGTATCATCTGCTCTCCTTCCAGCGAAACGAGGATCTACGAGTAAAAGTGGGGTTGAAGGGTGAGTTCCCTTCCTTCCCGACCATCACCAATATCTGGCCCTCGGCCAATTGGTATGAACGGGAGGTGTGGGACATGTTTGGCATAACCTTCGACGACCACCCTCACCTCCGGCGCATTCTGCTGCCGCCCACCTGGAAGGGTCATGCGCTGCGCAAGGAACACCCTGCTAGGGCTACAGAAATGGGACCTTTCCAGTTGCCCGAAGATAAACAGGAAAGGGAACAAGAGGCGTTGCGCTTTCGTCCCGAGGATTGGGGCTTGAAACCCACAACGGGGGACACCGATTTCATGTTCCTCAATCTCGGCCCCCAACATCCGGGAGCCCATGGTGCCATCCGCTTCATGCTGGAACTTGACGGAGAGGAGATTGTCAACGTGGTGCCGGAGATCGGATTTCACCATCGGGGAGCGGAAAAGATGGCGGAACGCCAGACCTGGCACACCTACATACCCTACACCGATCGCATTGATTACCTGGGTGGGGTAATGAACAACCTCCCCTATGTGCTGGCCGTAGAGAAGCTTGCAGGCATCGAAGTGCCCGATCGGGTCAAGGTCATCCGGGTTATGATGGTGGAGTTCTTTCGCCTCGCCAGCCATCTGGTTTGGTACGGAACCTTCGCCCAGGATGTTGGTGCCTTATCGCCGGTTTTCTATACCTTCAACGATCGAGAGCGCGTGTTTGACATTGTTCAAGCGATCACCGGTGGACGCATGCACCCCAGTTGGTTTCGTATCGGGGGGGTTGCCCATGACCTGCCCAAAGGCTGGGACACGCTGGTAAAAGATTTTGTTCGCTACCTGCCCCGCCGTTTGAAAGAGTACGACAAGATGGTGTTGCGAAACCGCATTTTCAAGGCGCGAACCCAAGGAATCGGCACCTTGACCGTGGAGGAGGCCATCGATTGGGGCATGACCGGGCCAGGATTGAGGAGTTGTGGACTGGAGTGGGACTTTCGCAAGAAACGACCGTACTCGGGTTACGATCAGTTTGACTTCGACATTCCCACCGGTCAACACGGAGATTGTTACGACCGGGCCCTGGTTCGGGTTGAAGAAATGCGCCAGAGTCTGCGAATCATCGAGCAGTGTCTGCAGCAGATGCCACCAGGTCCATACAAGGCTGACCACCCCCTGGCCGTTCCACCGCGTAAAGAACGGACTATGCATGACATTGAAACCCTGATTACCCACTTTCTCGGGGTGAGTTGGGGACCTGTCATCCCGGCGGGAGAGGCCTTTGTCGGCATCGAGGCCACCAAGGGAAACAACGGTTACTACCTGGTTAGCGATGGCTCCATCCACTCGTACCGCACTCGCATCCGTACACCGTCCTTTGCCCACGTGCAGATGGTACCGCTGTTGAGTTGTGGCCTCATGGTGCCTGATCTCCTGGCAATTTTGGGAGCCGTCGATTTTGTCTTGGCCGATGTGGACCGCTGAGAGATCAGTCGTCCGCTGTCCATAGCTGGATCATAGAAGAGGATTAACAACCCATGCTGTCGCAACAAGAGCGAGATGAGATAGAGGCGGAATTTCCTCACTACGAAAAGAAACGTGGTGTTAGCGTCGAGGCGATGAAGATCATTCAGCGCCATCGAGGCTGGGTTTCAACCCAGGCCATCGAGGAGATCTCCGAGTTTCTCGAGATGACCCCCGATGAACTGGATGGGGTGGCGACTTTTTATAACCTCATCTTTCGCAAACCGGTGGGCAAACACGTGATCTTGGTGTGCGACAGTGTAAGTTGCTGGATCATGGGGTATGAAGAGGTGCGGAGTCATCTGCTGAGTCGGCTCGGGATCCAGTTCGGACAGACCACTGGAGATGGCCGCTTCACCCTGCTGTCGGTTCCATGCCTTGGCGCCTGCGATCAGGCCCCGGCGATGATGGTGAACGACAAGCTCTACGGCAATCTTGATCCAGCGAAGATTGACGAGATTTTGGAGGCTCACGCCTAGAGAGTGACCATGGAGCGACCCCTCACCAGGAATATTCGCTTGGGCAAAAGCCCGCTGCATCTCAAAGACTATGAGAAGGCAGGGGGGTATCAAGGGGCTCGCAAGGCTCTGCAAACCATGGCGCCTCAGGAGGTGACAGAACTGGTAAAAAACTCCAATTTGCGGGGTCGGGGCGGCGCCGGCTTTCCCACGGGCATGAAGTGGAGCTTCGTGCCCATGGGCGAGGACGCACCCCGAATCAAATACGTGGTTGCCAATGCAGATGAGATGGAGCCCGGCACCTTCAAAGACCGCTTTCTCTTGGAGGGCGATCCCCAGCAACTCATCGAAGGCATGATCATCGCTGCCTATGCGGTACAGGCCTCGGTGGCCTATATCTTTCTCCGCTGGGCCTACAAGCGTGCTGCTCAGTTGCTCACCAAGGCCATAGCCGAAGCATATCAAGCAGGCTATCTGGGTCAGAACATTTTGGACTCAGGCTTCAATCTGGAAATGCACCTGCACACCAGTGCCGGTCGCTACATGTGTGGAGAAGAGACCGCCCTGCTCAATGCACTGGAGGCCAGAAGGGCAAACCCCAGAGCCAAGCCGCCATTCCCCCCCGTGGTCGGTCTTTGGGGCAAGCCCACTGTGGTAAACAACGTGGAAACTCTGTGTAACATACCCCACATCGTCGCCAACGGTGTGGAGTGGTACAGGGGACTGAGCCAAAGCGAAGATCGCGGCACTAAGATCTACGGGATCAGTGGTCGAGTCAAGAGGCCGGGAGTCTGGGAACTTCCCATGGGGACCACTATTCGCGAGCTTCTGCAGGAGCACGCCGGAGGTATGTCCGACGGGTTCACCTTCCGAGGGCTGCTGCCCGGCGGTGCTTCCACCGACTTCCTGGTGGAGGAGCATCTGGATGTGAACATGGACTTCGGCTCCGTGCAGAAAGTGGGAAGCCGCTTGGGTACGGGGACGATGATCATTCTGGATGACCGGACCTGCCCGGTGGGAATGGTGCACAATCTGGAGCGTTTTTTTGCCCAGGAGTCTTGCGGCTGGTGTACTCCCTGCCGGGATGGTCTGCCCTGGGTAGCCCGGATTCTCCAGGGTTTGGAACAGGGGGAGGGTGAACCGGGGGATCTGGAGATATTGGATCGCCACACCCACCTCTTGGGACTCGGCCATACCTTCTGTGCTCTGGCTCCAGGCGCCATTGAACCTTTGCAAAGCGCTCTTCACTATTTCAGAGAGGATTTCCAGCGTCACATTGATGACAAATGCTGCCCATGGAGTTAGACAATGGCGACAATTTACCTGGACGGTACCCCCTACGAGGTTGAAGACGGGCAGAATCTGCTTCAGGCCTGTCTCTCCCTGGGATTCAACATTCCCTACTTTTGCTGGCATCCGGCCCTTCACTCCGTGGGTGCCTGCCGGCAATGCGCGGTGAAGCGGTTCAAGAACGAGGAAGACCAAAAAGGTGAGATTGTCATGGCCTGTATGACACCGGCCGTTGACAATACTCGCATCTCCATCAACGATACCGAGGCCAGACAGTTTCGTGCCAGCATCATCGAATGGCTGATGACAAACCATCCCCATGACTGCCCGGTCTGCGATGAAGGGGGTGAATGTCACTTGCAAGACATGACGGTGATGAGCGGCCACGGTTTCCGACAATTTCGCTTTGCCAAGCGCACCTTTCGCAACCAGTATCTGGGGCCCTTCATCAACCACGAGATGAACCGCTGCATCCAGTGTTACCGCTGTTTACGCTTCTATCATAACTATGCCGGCGGCCGGGATTTCAACGTTTTTGGTTGCCACCACCATGTATACTTCGGCCGTCACCGGGAGGGCGTTCTGGAAAATGAATTCAGTGGTAATCTGGTGGAGATATGCCCTACCGGGGTTTTTACCGATAAGACCGTGAAACAACACTACACTCGCAAATGGGATTTGCAGACAGCCCCGTCGGTGTGCGTCCACTGCAGCCTAGGTTGCAATATCATTGCCGGGGAACGTTACGGCCGCTTGCGCCGCATTCGCAATCGTTACAATCATGAGGTAAACGGCTATTTTCTGTGCGATCGTGGCCGCTACGGCTACGAATTCGTCAACAGCGACCGCCGTCTGCGTCAGCCCATGGTGAAAGCAAAGGGCACATTCAAGCCGGTTAGCAAAGAGCGGGCCCTCGAACACCTGGCCACTCTGTTGAATGCTGGGAACTCCCCTGTGGGAATCGGCTCACCCCGGGCGTCTCTGGAGGCTAACTTCGCCCTGAGAGCGCTGGTTGGCCCTGAGCGATTCTACCTTGGATTCTCCGACCTGGACTTCCAGCTTGTCCGTGCTGCCCTGAAAATCCTGCAACAGGGTCCGGCGCGCTCACCCTCCTTGAGGGAGATAGGTTCAGCCGATGCGGTGTTGGTTCTCGGCGAAGATCTTACCAACACAGCTCCGTTGATGGCTTTGGCTCTGCACCAGCTGGTCTATGGCAATGCGGCAAGAGCTGCTGCCGAGCTGCAAATCCCTGTGTGGAATGACGCTGCTATCCGGGAGATTGCTCAGGATCAAAAGGCTCCGCTGGTAATCGCCGCACCCACGGCCACCAAGCTTGACCACGTGGCAAAGACGACCTACCGGGCCAGTCCCGATGAAGTGGCTCGCCTGGGATTTGCCGTGGCGCGCTGTTTGAGCCATGAACCGGTGGTGGTAGAGGGAATGGCGGAAGAGGAAGTTTCCTTGGCCCAAGAAATTGCTCAGCTGTTGAGACAGGCAAAGCGGCCTGTGGTGATATCTGGAACGGGATGCGGCAGCGAAGCAGTAATCCAAGCGGCTGCCAACGTGGCCTGGTCTCTGGCCGCCTCCAATCCCGCCGCAGGGCTGAGCCTGGTGGTGCCGGAGTGCAATAGTCTCGGCCTGGCTCTCTTGGGTGGTCAAAGTTTGGAAGCTGCTTGCCAAGTGGTTCAGGCGGGAGGAGTGGACAGCATGATCGTTTTGGAAAACGATCTCTACAGGCGTAGCAAAAGCGCTGCTGTCGATGATCTGCTGAGCAAGATAGAGTATTTGGTGGTGATCGATCACCTAGCGAGCGGTACCACGGCAAAGGCCCAGGTCGTGCTACCCGCAGCCACTTTCGCTGAGGCAGCGGGTACTTTGGTGAGTAATGAAGGAAGAGCCCAGCGCTTCTTTCAGGTATTCGTGCCCGAAGGGGAGGTGCAGGCAAGCTGGCGCTGGCTCCGCGATATCAGTCGGACGGCGGGTAGCGGTGACAGAGAACCATGGGAAAACCTTGATCAGCTGGTCTCTGCGCTGGCAGAGGCCCTGCCTGTATTCCAAGGGATCCAAAAGGCAGCACCACCAGCCGCATTTCGCCTCATGGGTGAAAAGATTGCCCGTCAATCTCATCGCTTCACCGGTCGTACCGCCATGCTGGCCAACATCACCGTGCACGAACCAAAACCGGAGGACGATCCTGATTCACCCCTGGCGTTCTCCATGGAGGGATACCAAGGACTAGTACCGCCCTCACTCATCACCCGTTTCTGGGCTTCCGGGTGGAATTCGGTGCAGGCAGTCAACAAGTTCCAGAGCGAGGTTGGAGGTCCTTTGCGAGGCGGTGATCCGGGCAGCAGACTCATTGAGCCGGAGAAAACCGAGAAGTTCTCCTCCTTCGATGGGATCTTGCCAACCATGAAGATTGGAAGCGACGAGTGGCTCATCGTTCCCGTGCATCACATTTTTGGCTCGGAGGAGTTGAGCACCGTGTCAGCAGCCATTGCTGAACGGTCTCCCAAACCGTATGTGGCGCTGAACCCTGAAGATGCTGCGAGCCTTGAGTTGGATGAGGGAGAAAAGGTGGAGCTCGCCCTAGATGATGGTGTATTTCAGTTTCCCAGTCGATTCGTCTCGGGCCTGCCTCACAAGGTTGCGGGGTTACCGGTGGGATTACCTGGAGCAACCACCTTTAAACTGCCTGCGGTGGGCAAAGTCAAAGGAGCGGCAGATCGCGCTGAAGGCTGAAGAAGATGAATGAGATAATCCGCTCACTTATCATCGTAGTAGGGGTCCTGGTGGTGATGCTGAGCATCAGTGCGGGTCTTATCTGGCTGGAGCGGCGCATGCTGGGGCTGTGGCAGGATCGCTACGGACCCAATCGCGCCGGCCCCTTTGGTCTCATGCAGGTGATGGCCGATATGATCAAGATCCTCTTTAAAGAGGACTGGATACCGCCCTTTGCCGACCGGCCGGTGTTCGTCATTGCACCGGCGGTGGTAGTGGTCACCACTCTCATGTCCTTCGCCGTTATCCCCTTCGCGCCCTCCATCGGTGTAGTGAACCTTAACATCGGCCTTCTCTTCTTTCTCGGCATGGCAGCGCTGGGGGTTTACAGTGTGGTACTGGGGGGCTGGTCCTCCGGCAGCAAGTATTCTCTGCTGGGTGGACTGCGCGCCACGGCTCAGATGCTCAGTTATGAGGTGTTCATGGGTTTGTCGTTGATGGGGGTGGTGATCCTTGCCGGCTCCTTCAATCTGGGTGACATCGTCGAGGCACAGAGAAAAATGTGGTTCTGTATACCCCAGTTTATCGGCCTGGTCATTTTTATAATCGCCGGCTTTGCAGAAACCCACAGGCTTCCCTTTGATCTGCCAGAGGCAGAGAGTGAACTGGTGGCCGGCTATCACAGCGAATATTCGGGGATGAAATTTGGCATGTTCTTCGTGGGTGAGTATCTTGGCATCACCCTGATTTCGGCGATGATCGTGACCCTGTTCTTTGGGGGGTGGCTGGGGCCCGTGCTGCCACCGCTCGTTTGGTTCCTGCTCAAAACGCTGGTCTTTGTCCTGGGATTCATTCTGGCCCGGGCATCGCTCCCTCGGCCCCGCTATGATCAATTGATGTCCTATGCCTGGAAGGTGCTGCTGCCCTTGTCTTTACTAAACCTGGTGGTCACCGGAGGGATTGTACTGGCTGTCGGCTAAGAGGTGAGGAGAAAACCGTGCTCAGTATTTTGAGAACCATGTGGACTATATTGTTGCATACGTTTCATAGGCGAGAGACCGTTCAGTACCCTGAAGAAACCATATATCTGCCGCCGCGGTTCCGAGGCCGGATCATTCTCTCCCGAGATCCCGACGGGGAAGAACGGTGCGTCGCCTGTTATCTCTGCTCGGTAGCCTGCCCGGTGGACTGCATTGCTTTGCAGGCTACCGAGGATGAACGGGGCCGTAGGTACCCGGAATTTTTTCGCATCAATTTCTCCCGCTGTATTCTCTGCGGTTTCTGTGAAGAAGCCTGCCCCACATACGCCATCCAGCTGACGCCAGACTTTGAGTACTGCGAATACAGGCGGCACAATCTGGTTTACGAAAAAGAGGACCTGTTGATAAGTGGACCCGGTAAATATCCGGGTTACAACTTTTATCGGGTAGCTGGGTTGGCCATTGACGGTAAGGACAAGGGAGAGGCTGAGAACGAGGAACCTCCGGTTGATGTGCACAGTCTTTTGCCTTGAGGTCAGTTGTCCGTACTCCGTGGTCAGGGTTCCGCGGCAATTAAACTTTATCAGTGGATGACAGCTCTTTGAACTCACCATGAATTTCTGAGGTCTGACAGATGAACGCTGTATTTTACCTCTCAGCTGTGGTGGCGGTGGTCGCCACCCTTATGGTCATCACCCGTTTGAACGCGGTACATGCCCTTCTGTACCTGATCGTCTCACTTTTGTCGGTGGCCGTGATCTTCTTTGTCCTGGGAGCGCCCTTTGTTGCCGCACTCGAGGTCATTGTCTATGCCGGAGCCATTATGGTGCTCTTCGTTTTCGTAATCATGATGCTCAACCTGGGCCCTCAGACCGTTGAGCGGGAGCGCTCCTGGCTGCTGCCGTCCATGTGGATCGGGCCGACGATTCTTACCCTGATTTTGGCAGGTGAACTGATCTACTGTGTCCTCCAGGATAGAACTCATGGACTCATGGGCACCAGCGTAGTAGGGCCCAAACAAGTTGGCATCACCCTCTTCGGGCCTTATCTGCTGGGTGTTGAACTTGCCTCCATGTTGCTCTTGGCAGGGTTGGTGGGAGCCTACCACCTGGGCCGACGTGACCCGGAGGAGAAGCAGGATAAAGGAGGAAATGGGTGATGCTGTCAGTGCCTATGGAACACGGGCTCATTCTGGCGGGAGTACTCTTTTCCCTTGGCCTGCTGGGGCTGCTCGTCCGTCGTAACATCATTTTCATGCTTCTCTCCATTGAAATAATGTTGAATGCAGCTGGCCTGGCCTTTGTGGTGGCGGGATCTCACTGGGGTCAGGCCGACGGCCAGGTCATGTTTATCTTTGTCCTGGCCATGACTGCGGCCGAGGTATCGGTGGGTTTGGCTCTGGTCCTTCAACTGCACCACAAATTAAAAACTCTGGATGGAGACGCGGCCAGCAGGATGAGAGGTTGACATGTTTGATTGGTTATGGCTCGTTCCAGCTTTTCCTTTCGCCGGCTTTGTGGTTCTGGCCTGTTGGGCACCGGCGAAACGGACAACGGCCGTAATCGGTGTCGGTTCAGTGGGATTGTCGGCCCTGGTAGCGATCTGGCTGGCAGTCACCTTTTTTGCCTCTCCACCACCCGGCCAGGCCTATTCCCAGACCTTATGGACCTGGATGACAGTGGCCGGTTTCAGTCCCCAGATCGCTCTGTACCTCGATTCCCTCTCTCTGCTCATGATCCTGGTGGTCACCGTGGTTGGTTTTCTCATCCACCTCTATTCCGTCGAATTCATGATCGAGGATCAAGCATACAGCCGCTATTTTGCCTATATGAATCTTTTTGTCGGTGCCATGCTTACCCTGGTCCTGGCAGACAACCTGTTGCTTCTCTATTTGGGCTGGGAAGGAGTGGGTCTGTGCAGCTATCTCCTCATCGGTTTCTGGTACAGGGACCCGGCCAATGGCCGGGCCGCCCGCAAAGCTTTTGTGGTTACCCGCGTGGGTGATACCGCAATGGCCATCGGGTTGTTTTTGCTCTTCACCAATTTGGGTACCTTGCAGATTCAGGAACTGATGGACCGCGCTTTGGGGCAGTGGCCTCCCGGTTCGGGGCTGGCCGTGGCTGCTGCGGCTTTGCTCCTGGGAGGTGCCCTGGGAAAATCTGCTCAACTCCCCTTACAGACCTGGTTGCCGGACGCCATGGCCGGGCCCACTCCGGTGAGTGCCCTCATACATGCAGCTACCATGGTGACCGCCGGCGTCTATCTGATCGCTCGCACCCACGTACTCTTTTCCCTGGCACCCACAGTACAGTGGACTGTTGCCGTGATTGGCGCGGCCACCCTGCTGCTGGCAGGTTTCAGCGCTCTCAGCCAATGGGATATCAAGCGTGTTCTGGCCTATTCCACTATCAGTCAGATCGGCTACATGTTTCTGGCTCTGGGGGTTGGGGCCTGGTCGGCTGCCATGTTTCATTTTATGACCCACGCCTTCTTCAAGGCCCTTCTGTTTCTCGGAGCAGGCGTGGTGATCCAGGCACTGCAGGAGGAACACAGCATCTTCGAAATGGGCGGCCTGCGGCGGCAACTGCCTTTTACCTTCTGGACCTTCCTTGTCGGCTCCGCTTCCCTGGCAGCTTTACCTGTTGTCACCGCCGGTTTCTACAGTAAAGATTTGATCCTCTGGCGAGCCTGGTCTTCACCTCTGGGGAGTCGGTGGCTGTGGGTTGCTGGGCTAACCGGTGCTCTGCTTACCTCTCTCTATACCTTCCGCATGGTCTTCATTGCCTTTTTTGGTCCGGTTAAAAAAGCAGCAACGAAAAAACCCGGCCTGCCCATGAAGATTCCCCTGGCCACCCTGGCAGTTCTCTCGGTTATCGGGGGGTGGGTGGAACTGCCAAGCTACCTGGGTAACCTGCCGTTGTTCTCAGACTTCATCCACCGCGCTCTGCCGGCAGCATCAAGCCTTTCGGTGAATGGACACCAAGAACTGATGCTCGGGCTCATTGCCGGTTCGATTTCTGTTGGGGGTGTTCTTCTGGCCTATGTGCTCTTCATGCCCGGGCGTGAATTTATCGAGCGCATAGCACACACCTCTGTGGGAGCAGTCCTGCACCGCTGGTGGTTTGCAGATTGGGGCTTCGATTGGCTCTATGATGCCTTTCTGGTCCAGCCCTACAGTTGGCTGGCAAACGTAGACAGGAATGACGTTATCGATTTCATCTATGATGGGATTGCCTGGATAAATCAGATTTCATACCACGCTCTCAGTCGTACTCAGACGGGACGGCTGCGCTGGTACGCCATGTCTATCGGCATTGGTGCAACGGTAATTATCGGAATAGTGGTTTTCTTATGATACTCGTATGGCTCGTAGCTATTCCCTTTGGTGCCGGGATTGTCGCCTGGGTCGCCGGGCGGTGGCACCCAAAGCTGCCGCGGTGGATTTGTATCTTGGGTCTGGCGCTGACTCTGGCATTGACTCTCTACCTGTGGTCGGAGCAGGGGCAGCAGATTGGTTTTTCTACTAATACACCTTGGCTGGTGGAAATAAACCAGCCATGGATCTCTTCTCTCGGCATCAGTTTTTATCTCGCTTTAGATGGGCTCAGCCTGGTGCTTATCTTGCTCAGCGGTTTTCTGGGAATGGTGGCAGTGGTGGTCTCTTGGAGGGAAATCGAGGAGCGGGTGGGCTTTTTCCACTTCAACCTCATGTGGACTCTCACCGGCATCATCGGAGTATTTCTGGCCCTGGATCTGTTCTTGTTCTATTTTTTCTGGGAAATGATGCTGGTGCCCATGTATTTCCTCATTGCTCTCTGGGGGCACGAAAATCGTGTCTATGCCTCGGTAAAATTTTTTATTTTCACCCAGGTGAGCGGCCTTCTTATGCTCTTGGCAATCCTGGGGCTCTACTTTATTCATCATCACCTCACTAGCGTTTATACCTTTAACTACACCCAGTTGCTCTCCACACCAATGTCACAAGAGGCGGCAAAGTGGCTGATGTTGGGGTTTCTTATTGCCTTTGCCGTTAAGCTCCCGGTGGTGCCGGTCCATACCTGGCTGGCCGATGCCCACACCGAGGCGCCCACAGCAGGTAGCGTCATCCTTGCAGGTCTCTTGCTGAAAACCGGTGCTTATGGCCTGCTCCGCTTTGTTTTCCCCCTCTTTCCCCAGGCAGCATCCGCTTTCGCGCCCATTGCCGGAGTTCTGGCCGTGGTTTCCATTCTCTACGGCGCTCTTTTGGCCTTCGGGCAAAGCGATCTGAAGCGACTGGTGGCGTACACCAGCATCAGTCACATGGGTTTCGTTCTCCTGGGAATCTTCGCATGGAACGAGTTGGCCCTTCAAGGTGTGGTGCTGCAGATGGTCAGCCACGGCATCAGCACCGGCTCCCTGTTCATTTTGGTGGGAGCGCTGCAGGAACGCATGCACACCCGTGATATGTATCGCATGGGGGGCTTGTGGTCCACCGTACCGCGGTTGGGCGGAATAGCACTCTTTTTCGCCGTGGCATCGCTGGGGCTCCCGGGACTGGGAAATTTCGTCGGCGAGTTCCTGGTGCTGCTGGGAGCCTATAAGGTGAGTATTACCATTACGGTCCTGGCCACTTTGGGGCTCATCGGTGCAACTATTTATTCCCTCTGGCTCGTACAGCTGACCTTCCACGGTCCCAACAAGGAGGGCTGGAAGCTCGATGATCTTTCGGGTAGGGAAAGAGCCATCATGGCCACCATGATTGTGGCCATCGTCTGGCTGGGGCTTTATCCACAACCACTACTCAACACTTCCAGGGAGGCTCTCAATCAACTGCAGCGCACGGCAGCCACCACGCAGATGGTGGCTCAGCCCGCCGAGGAGAAATGGGCCCCCACCACATATGGAGGAGAAAAAGCGGAACCACGAAGGGCAGTGCTACCTTAGGGAAAGTGAGATGGACATCGATATGGCCTCTCCGATGAAACGGATATCTGTGGTTCACCTCGAGATTCGACATATGGAGCAGACTCATGACATCTGCTGATCTGATCACCTTGTTGCCCCTGATCGTTCTGTCACTCGGTCTGGTGGCAATAATTCTGGCAGTAGCCTTTTACAGAAATCATTCCCTGACTTTTGCCCTGACCCTTGTCGTTTTGACTCTGGCATTCCTCAGCCTGGCAGTGGCATCGTCCTCGGCTTCGCCCCAGATTACAACCCTCCTTACCCTTGACCGTTATGCCCTCTTTTATATGGGGTTGCTCTTTGCCACCACCTTCGCCACTGTGGGGCTGTCTTATGGGTATCTCAAGGTCCGACCGGGCAATCGAGAGGAATTCTATATACTTCTGCTCCTGGCGACCCTAGGGGCTGCGGTGCTCGTGGCCAGCACTCATTTCGCCTGCTTTTTCTTGGGGTTGGAAATCCTCAGCGTCGCTCTCTATGCTCTCATCGCTTACCCGCGTTTGCGCGGCGACAGTCTCGAGGCGGGTGTAAAATACCTCATCCTGGCTGGAGCCTCTGCGGCCTTCCTGGTATTCGGTATGGCACTGGTCTATGCGGGGTTGGGAACCATGG
>JAJDNB010000104.1 GCA_022340905.1 Deltaproteobacteria bacterium
GGAATTGCGCAAAGACATGCCCAAGGCCTACCGCGAACTGCTCAAATTACGCCAGACTCTGGAGAACCACTATCGCGAGATTCAAGACTTTGAATTCACCATTGAAAAGCGCAAACTGTGGTGCCTTCAGACCCGCAACGGAAAAATGAATGCTCAGGCCTTGGTCAAGACTTCGAACGACATGGTAAACGAGGGCTTAATTACCGAGCATGAAGCGGTCATGCGGATTGCACCCGAGGCACTAGAACAACTGCTTCATCCCCGATTGGATCCGACATCCGGTGCCGAACCTCTGGCTGTGGGGATTGCCGCATCGCCCGGCGCTGCCGTCGGCGAAGTCTGTTTCAGCGCTGATGATGCGGTTTCTATGGCAGAACAGGGTCATCAGGTGATCTTGGTACGGGAGGAAACCAGACCTGATGATATTCACGGAATGTTCGCGGCCCGTGGGATTCTCACTTCTCGAGGGGGCAAGACCTCCCATGCCGCAGTGGTCGCCAGGGGTATGGGCAAACCCTGCGTTTCAGGGGCGGAGAATATTCTTATTGACTATGGCAAAAAAAAGGTCTCCATGGGAGGAAAGCAATTCGGTGAAGGGGAAGTGATCACTATCGACGGTGGCACTGGTTCTGTCTACGCTGGCAAGATTCCCACCATCGAACCGGAAATGACTGAAGATATGCTCTCTATCCTCGAAATGGCCGACGAAGTTCGTACCCTTGGAGTTTGGGCCAATGCCGACACCCCCGAGGGCGCAATCAGATCACGGCAGTTGGGCGCGGAAGGCATTGGCCTCTGCCGAACTGAACGTATGTTCAACGACCCAGACAGACTCCCGATTTTTCAAGAGATGATCCTGGCAGACAACGACAAGGAACGTCAGACAGCCATCGACAAACTGGTTCCCATGCAAAAGGAAGATTTCAAAGAAATCTTCAAGGGAATGGCCGGTCTGCCGGTAATCATCCGACTCCTCGACCCGCCGCTCCATGAGTTTCTCCCCACCATCGAAGAATTAATGTTGGACATCAAAAGATTGCGCGAATTTAGTATGTTCATGAGCAGCGTCGAGGAACTCCCGGAAACCATGAAGATACTTGATCCCAAGCTTCTTGAGTACGTTCCGGCCATGGATACTGTTATCCACGATCTTTCTCAAATCCGGAGTGCTGGCATAGACGAGGAGATGCTTTCGAGAAAAGAGGAAACACTGCGCAAGGTGCGAAGCCTCACCGAAGTCAACCCTATGCTCGGGCACCGGGGTGTCCGCTTGGGCATATCGAGCCCCGAGATCTATGACATGCAGATTCGGGCTATCCTCGAGGCCACCGCGGAATGCATCCAAGCTGGAGTAGAAGTGAAGCCGAAGATCATGATACCCCAGGTCTGTACAGCTCAGGAGCTGCGCTGGGTCCATGATCGAACGGTAAAGATTCACAAAGAAGTGGAGAAAGACTACAAGGTTAAGGTGAAGTATTTCTTTGGCACCATGATCGAAGTAGTCCGTGCCTGTATGCGCGCTGGAAAATTGGCAGAGGTTGCTGAGTTCTTCTCCTTCGGCACCAATGATCTCAGTCAGGGAACTTTTTCATTCTCCAGGGAAGATGCAGAGAATAAATTCCTGCCCCTTTACAACGAGCGCCAGATCCTCCAAGACAATCCTTTCGAGATTCTGGATGTCAAGGGAGTAGGCCGCCTTATAGCGATAACCATCGAGTGGGCCCGCAAGACCAGGCCTGACATTGAAATCGGCATTTGTGGGGAGCATGGCGGCAATCCCCGCTCCATCGAGTTTTGCCACCAGGTGGGGATGACCTACGTCTCCTGCTCGCCCCTCAGAGTTCCTGTGGCCCGGCTGGCGGCCGCCCACGCGCGCCTGAAGGAGATGGCAGGGGAGCAATTGACGGAGGCACTTGCCAAACAGCTATGAGAGATAGCTCTTCGGACGAGACGAGCGAGACGGGGATTGGAGGTCAGAGGTCAGAAGTCAGAGGTCAGATGCCAGACCATTCGAATCGTCATTCTGGTCCCGCATCAAGTGCGGGATAGACTCCGGCGGAAATCCAGACTCCACTGGATACCCGCTTTCGCGGGTATGACAGTTGACTTGATAATCCTCCTGAATTCTGGATTCTGACTCCTGGCTCCTTACACTATGCCCTATGCTCCATGCTCTATGCCCCATGCCTTACAACAGACCACGGATCCGCCTGAGGCGGAACAACCGACCTCATTCGCCTGAAAATCCTTCGCAAAAAGCGAGGACATTTTTCCCAAGATCGGGGAGATAATAGCCACCTTCCAGTATGGCGAACCGTCTCCCCTGGCAAAGCCTCTCTGAAGCCTGGCGCAGCCAGGTACCCAAGAGTTTGTAGTCTTCGGTTTTCAGCAACCCCCCGAGATCCTTTTCATAGGTATCGAAACCCATTGATACCGCCAGCAAGTCAGTTTTCCTGATAACTTTTAAGAGGTGCTGCACCCTTTCCAAGTAGTTCTCTCGTTCTAGGGCCGATATATTCTTAACTGAGACTTGGGGATCATATGCAAAAATTCGCTGGGTACCGTCTCCCACGTGATGGTCCAAATCTATGATATACACCCAGCCAACATCGAGTTCCTGACGTATCTTCCTAACGGCGATGGCCATATTGTTCACATAACAGAATCCCCACGATCCGCTTTGATCCGCGTGGTGGCCTGGAGGGCGTACAAGTCCAAATGCAGGCCTGTTAGTCAATGCCAATTTGGCACAGTCAATTGCGCCGCCCACCGCGAATAAGGCTGCCTGCAACAGTGGTCGCCTACTTCTAATCCTTGCCACCATGGCCGGTTCGTGAACAAGATATAGGTCCGCCTCAGAAGCCGGTTGAGGTTTGATAAAAGGCTCGTATTTCTGTAGACTAGAGCGGATAGCCTCGATTCGCCGGGGTGACTCGATTGTTCCGGGTGAGAACTCATTTTCGTATTCTGGATGGTATATGACTGCTAACACGAAACTCGTCTCTCCATTACCTGCGCAGGATACCTTTGTTGTTCTCAAGCGGGCAAAGAAATTTCTCGTCCCTGCCACCATCGTTCCTTTAGATGTGCAGAACAGCAAACTATTTTCCGACTGGGACGCGGAGACGTGGGAGCTTTTGAATAAGCTTGAATGGTACCGCCGGCCTTTTGTCTGGGAACTCCTTCGGAGACATGGGAGTACTTTGGAAAAAACCTTTTTGTTGCTGACCCGCCTGGCTGATTTTCCTCGGTTGCTGGCTGAGTGTATCGAACAAAGACCAGACTTGACTGCAAATCCCCTCTCCGTCCAGGTTCAAGCAGCCCTGACTGTTGAGATGCCACCTAACGGTTCAACTGTAATTTACAACATCGAAAGCGCGCCCTGGAATAAATTTGGCCCTGAGCACCGATTTTTCTCCCTACCAGCGGCTGCCCTCTTCTTCTTTGCTGCTGAGCATCATCTGGCCACCACCCCAAAGGAAAAAAAATTCATTCTTTCCCATCCCACCGATGACGGAGTGACATTTTATCAACATAAGCTCAAACTTCACCTACTTTGGAGCCGGGGGCCGGACCGCTATGCCGTGGTTGAACGCAATTCACTCCTCCAGGCACTCCTTGCTTACCAAAAAAACTTGGAAGAGATGAAACAAACACTCCCACAGTACAAACCTGAGTAGATCACTCCTTTTCAAACCATACAGGAAATAACATAGACCGCGCAGCGGTATACACAGACCTCTTAGTACGCAGTAAACGGTGAACGGTAAGCGGATAGGGAGTTGGATCTCAAATTTTGCGCCGTTTACCATTTACCCTTTACTACCATTTACGCTATGCCCCATGCGCTGTGCTCTATGCGCTTTAAATAAAAAAACTCCCCTCCAAGGTGCGGAAGGGAGTCCTGTTGTCAAAAACCGGAGCGCCTTTACAACTCTAGCCAAGAGTCTGAGTAGAGGCTGTGCCCCATGAGCACTCGGGCCGTCTTGACATAATTCTGCTCTTCTTTGCTGATGCTGCCCATGTCCACGGCCTCACCATCACACACTTTGTAAACAAGTTCTTCAATGCTTTGCATTTCGCCGCGGGCAAACTTGTGAAGCTCCGTGTCGAATGTGTCCACGATAGCGGAACCCATGCCGAACCTCTTGAGCATAACCATATATGTCTGGTTGAGAATGGGCCGCAAGTTCTCCGGAGGTCCGTTGGAAACATTGGAAAGTCCACAGGTAGAGGTGCACCCTTCGAAAACACCGGCACTGTAATAGTCTCTCATAAAGTTGTAGAGTGCCATAACCTGGTTTTGTTGAACGTTTACCGGAGTTACAATCGGATCTAGCCAGATACGCTCCATGGGAATGCCTTGCGCCGCAGCACTGCTGCGGATCACCTCCGCTAGCGCCCCACGCTCATGTTCGTCTCGAGGCATTCCTTCTGGACCCCAAAGCAGGCCCACAAAGTCAGCCTCAAACTCTTTGGCGAGCGGCAGCAGGGCCTCTAACCTATCCTCTCGTGCCGAGATAGAATTGATCAGCGCCCTCCCCTTGTGCACCTTCAGACCTGCCTTTATAGCGGCAACATTGGAGGTGTCAAGGGCGCAGGGAAGATCTACCACCTCTTGGACAGTCTTGACGATCCATTCCATTAACTCCTCGCCGATCCTGCCCGCTGGGCCAATGTTGAGGTCAATATAGTCCATCCCGGCTTCTTGTTCTTGGACTGCCAGTTCCTGTATGGTCTTGGCATCCTTTTCTTTCATGGCTTTGCCATACTTGACGCTCATAATGTTCATGTTTTCGCCAATGAGAATCATAAACCCTCCTTCCCCTTTACCAGTAAAGGTAGGACGAGGTGCATTCTGGTTATAATTCGCCACCCCTCTACCAGTGGATGAATACCTCGATTATTTTTAGAAAATTAGAAGGCAGCAGGTCCGGGGCCCGTAGGCCCCGAACCATGTAGACATCGGGTATTGGTATTGGCTAGATGCTCTCGAACGTTATGCTATGCCGGCTTCCACTCTTTAAGGTACTTGGGAATGTGGGCTGCCTCCCGCGGACCGACAAGAATCTTCCAGCCTGCCAGTTCTTCTTCAAGCTCACCACTGATTGCAGCGGCATAGCCGGGAATGACCAAGTTCTTGTGGGCGATTTTATCAACAAGGCCCATCTTGTTGATGGCAGTACCCACGCTCTCTCCCGTAAATTTTCCGGCGGCCCAAGCGGTGAGCACACTCAATCCTTCAGTATCCACAACGGCGAGCCAACTCGGCACCCTACTTCCTTCGACCTCACCTGAGACAATGAAATAGGTAAGGGAAAAGTTGCAGGTCACCAATGCCGGCGAGTTCTCGTTGGGGTTACCAATGGGGTAAATGCCCTGCTCGGCCGTCATCGGCCTCTGGGGGTCGGTGTAGATGTTGAGCCGTTCCAACAAGAGGGGGAAGAGGCTGTAGGCCTCGAGATCGCTCATTACGATGAACCCAGCGTACTTGGCAATGAACATGGCGGCTAGCAAGGTCTCATCCATGAGATTGTCGGCCATCTCACATGGAAAAGTGATGGTGGGAAATCCCAGGGGCCGAAAGACCTTTTTGACAGCAGCTCGCCGAATAACTGTGTGGTCTTCAAAGGCCTGTTTGGCGGTCCTGGCTCCGGTATCTAATACCAGATCTTTTACACCCATACCGGTGAGTTTGTCACTGAGGGCAACCAAACCATCGTAGCCATCGCTACTCTTAATCGCCAAAGGACAACCTGTCTCCTTTGCCAGTGCCCCCAGTGCATCTGCAGTATCCTCTGTGGCTGCATAGATGAGAGGTTTGCGGTCGGCGCATGCCTTCACCCCCGCAGCAAGTGCATCCGCGTCGTTGCTTATCAGAATGAGGGCGGCCTGAGAAGCATCCTTTACCTTGTTGACCAAAGCCACAAATGAGTCGGCACTCCCCGAGGCGTCTTTTATGGCCACCATTTCCGCCCTCAGATTGAGTCCAACCCGCTCATACTGGAACTTGTCCAGCTTTGCAAGTTTGTCTTTTACTGCGGCATCGTCCATCTCGGTAGTAACCAACACGGCCAGACCAGGCTTGTTCACGAAGGTCTTTTCATGGCGGAACATAACAGTTTCAGCGCCGACCTTGACCGCGTAGTCACCGGTTCCAACCGTAAGCGGTCTAACAGGGGGTGCAGAACTCTCAGCCAGTTGTTCCTTGGCCTCATCGGAGACATAGGGGCAAGCGTCCAGTTCCGCACTGCCCGATGCCAGGGCCATGGCAAAGGCCAGGCATGTTGGCACCCCGCATTCGCCGCAGTTTGTCTTTGGCAGCAGTTTAAAAATTTGAATTCCAGTCAGTCCCATAGCTTATTCTCCTCAACCTCCACTATCCGGGGTCATGAGTTCGGGGGGATCATCCCCCCCGAACAGTCCATTTTTGCCTACATGATTGGATCCATCTCCAGGGCCGGATGTTTCTTCTCTGTGAGGAAGGGCAGAATTTCCTCCTCAGTTGTGCCAACAGTCTCATCCGCGACCCGATCCAAGAGATCAGGAACGCCCAGTTCCTCAGCTCGCTTCTCGAAGCGCTCTTTGATCTCTTCTTTGAGCATCTTGGGCATCCACACGACCCGTTTCAGGCCACCATCCCCTAGGATAAACTTGCGCTGGCAGATGTTGTACTTGCTGTGGCCCACGAATCCCGGAGTCACCTGTCCGCCACCGATAGTTCCCGCCAGGGTGGTGAACTTCATGCCGCAGGGTGTCATCTCGTTGTATTCGCGGTTCACCGTCATGATTCCATTGCAGGAGGGAAGGATGGCAGCCACACACTCGCAACAACCACAGGTGGTCATGGGATCATAAACAATGCTGTAAAAGTTGTAGCTCGAGACCGCCTGACGGGAGGCCTTGTAAACGAATTCGTTCACCCCTTTCCAGTTGCCCAGTTTGTCATCAAGAGTGTCACCCTTCTCTATGGGTTGATTGGGTCCGGTGGGGTTGATTTCGTGAGAGGCCTTGCAGTCCATCCAGTTGTAAGCACCGCAAAGTCCGGTGCGCTCAGGACTGATCACGCAAACGTGGTTGGGGGCGAATGACTGACAGAGAGTGCAAGAGTAGTAGGTTTCGGTGGTCTCGTCGGTCATCCCCTCGATGCGCTCGTCGCGAGTATGATAAACTGATCGGGCCTTCTCCACGATCTCCTTGACCTTCTTCTCATCGGTGTAGATCTTCACCTGGCATTTGTCGAAAATGGCACCGAAGTCCTGATGATATTTGGCGTGAAGGATCTTACCAATGTGTTCCAGGGTGAAACCCTTCTCCACTGCGGCTTTGCCGATTCGGTACCAGGCAATGTCCCGCTGGCCGATATGCATGACCCCCTGAGCGTAGTTGACTAGGTGGTGAATCTGCCGCTCCAGAATAGGCTCGTAGTCTTCCTGCATCTTGCGGCCCGCCACCTCAACCACCACTGCCAGGGGTAAACGAGTACCTTCCTTCACATCGGAGATATCTTTACCGAATACTTCAACCTTGCCGTCTTCTACCTTATCCAGAGGAGCGATAGTGGTCCATTCAACGCAGGGGGTACGGCCACCGCCGCATTCCACGTAGACATCGTCTTTACGGATGCGCTCACCTTCAAATGCTGGACCGTAGGAAACCGGTACGGGCACCTCGGTGATGGTGACCTTGAGACCGCGAACCTCGATTGATTTGGCCGGCATCTCTTCATGGAGCACGTTGGCTACCACGTGCTCGTAAGTGCAGACACCGGTGGGCAGAATTTCAGGAATGTCCGTGTCCGCCAGTGTGGGAAATCCCCAGTTGATGGCGCCTGCAGCATTGGCGGCCCACTCGGCATTAACCTCACCCAAAGCATTGACAAAGGCAAAGATTCGATTCTTGTTGTAAGCAAGCATACGCTTGTAGTCACCGGGCTTGATACCACCGAAAGCCATACCGGCCCGGTTGGCAAAGCCTAGGGCGAAAACTGCTCCCGAAATATCCGGGCTAAAGGGCACCAGCCGCGTACTCCAGCCGATTTGCACCCCTGCCTCGATCAACTGTTCGGTAAAGGTGGTGCCGCCCTGGTTGGCACACATGAAAACATAGAGGTTCTTCTTTTGATACTCCTCGGCGATAAACTTGGCCGTTTCCGGATCGGGAGCCGCACCCACAATGGCCGCAAACCCGGGGGCCGAACCGTCCACGAACTCGATGCCTCGCTTGCGCATGATAACGTCATGGGCAGCTCCAACCCAGATCTTCCCGGCTCCTATATCGGGATCCTCATCCCGCACATAGAAATCAGGGTCTTCCACGTAGCGGATCGCTTCGACGATCTCCTCTGCAAGAATTGCGGCCATCCCGGCGTCCAGGGTGTGACCCAAGTACGGAACGTGGATCCTTCCCTTTATGTGGGGCGGCAGCAACTGCCGACACCGTTCCATTACCGGTTCCGCATCGGCGAGTGTTTCAATCTTGGCGCCCAACAGTGAATAGTTAATAGGCAGGTAATAGGCGGTATCGGGGAATTCTAATTTCTGGTCCGGGCCATATTTTTCCATGGCCTCCTTGAACTTTCCTTCCGCCTTCTGCACAATGTTGTAAGCCCCCTGAATGGCGGCAAATGCTACTAACCTTGACATTTTGTTATCCTCCTACTCGAAGGTTGTTGGATCCTATTTTCTATGTTCCTTGCTGATCAGCTCCATGCGGATCGGCGGATACTAATCTATCTGACCAGCTTCAACATCCAGAGCCTGACGATCCGCCATATCCATGAGCACCCGCTCGCGCTCACCCATAATGCCCAGAGCCTCACGCTTCTTGTCAATATGGTCGATCATCAAATGGGCCATCTCAATGGGATCTACAGCAAA